>JADLBY010000176.1 GCA_020847445.1 Sphingomonadaceae bacterium
CTGTCGAACACCTTCAACGACGTGAACAACGAACTCGACGGCTAATCCGTCAGGTTCGCCTGATCCGACCGGATCAGACGTCTGAAGAAAACGGGGCGGGAACCATTTGGTTTCCGCCCTTTTTCGTTCAATTTCCGAACGATGCATTAACCAATTGGCGACCAATTGTTGATAGCGATAGGCTTACAGTCACAGAAAACAGCACCCGAAAAGGCGCCATGAACAAACCGGTTGAACCAATGGAAACTGAAAACGCCAAAGACAAGCCGCGAACGCAAGATCGCAACAGCTTGTTTATGATGGCAGTTTTGCGCTTCCCGTCGAGCGGAACCCAGGGTGAAGTGCGGGTGCGGAATGTATCATCGGGCGGCCTGATGGCAGAGGCACCCGTGCAAGCGATTCGCGGCGAGCCCGTTGAAGTTAATCTCAAAAATTTGGGATGGGTGACTGGGAAGGTCGCCTGGATCGCCGAGTCACGCTGTGGGATCGCCTTTGACTATCCGATCGATCCGAAAGCGGCGCGACAGCAAATTGGCGGTAACAGCAACGACGAAAATATTCCGCCCTATCTGCGCAAGCTGAACAATCAGGCACTTGCCCCAAAGGCACCTCTGCGCCGACTTTGACGGCTCAGACGCTGAGGCAATAGATGTCGACCGGCACGGTCAGGGCATCGATCACGCGCCCGACCGGATAGGCCGATTTCTTGCCCTCTTCGATCGCCTGCTCCAGCACTTGCTGCTTTTCGGCACCGTTGATGACCAACATCGTGGTGCGCGCCTCGACAATCGCCGGAACTGTAAGCGTGACGCGGTCGACCGGTGCCTCGGGCGGAAACGGATCGGGGCGAACGCCGATCGCACGAACGCCCTTGGCGGGATTCAACGCCTCTTCATAATCGGACCCCGGAAAAATCGACGCCGTATGTCCGTCAGCGCCCATGCCAAGCCAGACCAGATCGAGCGGCCAGTGCAAGTCCGACAGCCGGGCGTTGGCGGCGCTACCTGCCAGCTTATAGTCCGCAGCTTCGCTGTTGAGTGGCAATACACGCGCACCTTTGGGCAAGAAAATCTTGGCGAGCATCGCGACATTGGACAGCGGATCGCTGACCGGCACCAGCCGCTCATCGGTCGGGATGATTGTCACACCCTTCCACCGCAAGGGTGCCTGGGCCAGTTTCTCGAGGATAGGCTTGGGGGTGTTGCCGCCGGGAAAGGCGACCAGCGCCTGTCCGCGCGCATCGAGCGCGCTTTCGATAATGAACGTTACGTCACCGACTACGCCGTCGATAAACTCTTCAGCCGAATCAAATTCCCACCACTCGATTTCTTCGGCCATCGCACTTTCCCTTGGTTTAACGCGCCAGCGCAGCGGCGGCACGCGCCGCAGCCCCTATCGCCGCGACATCGGGGGTTCCTTTAGCAACAAGCCAGCTTCCGCCAACACATAAAATCTCCGGAACCGCCAGCCAGTCCGCTGCCGTGTCTTGCCGGATGCCACCGGTGGGGCAGAATTTGCACTGGCCAAAGGGGCCGATCAGCGATTTGAGCGCAGGCAAGCCACCATTGGCTTCGGCTGGGAAGAATTTGAAATGCGTCAGGCCGAGGTCGAGCCCGCGCATGATGTCGCCTGCGTTGGCGACGCCGGGCAGGAAAGGAATGCCCTTGGCTACCGCTGCTGCGCCAAGCTTTTCCGTAAGCCCCGGTGAGACGATGAACTCGCTACCCGCCGCGATCGCGCTTTCGAGGCCGGCGACGTCGACGACGGTGCCCGCGCCAACGATTGCGCCCGCCACCTTCTTCATTTCGCGGATGGCATCCAGCCCTGCTTCAGTGCGCAATGTCACCTCCAGCACGCGCAATCCGCCCGCGACCAATGCCTCGGCAATCGGCTTGGCATGCGCCACATCGTCGATCACCAGAACGGGGATCACGGGCGCGGCGCGCATGATGGTTTCGATGGGTTTCATGCTTCTTCCTTATCCATGCTGGCGGGCAAAGGCCGCCGCCGCCCCGAACAGCCCGGGCTGCGGATGGGTGATCAGTTTGACCGGAATCCCGGCCATCAAGCCTTCAAAGCGCCCCTTGGCGCGGAACCGTTCGGCAAAGCCTGATCGCAGCAAAGTGTCCTTGATCCGCAGACCGAGGCCACCGGCAACGACAACCCCGGCAAATCCGCCCTGCGCCAGCGCGATGTCGCCTGCAATGCTGCCGAGCGACAGGCAAAAACGGTCGACGGCCGCAGCGGCCAGACTATCCTCGCCCGAAGTGCCAAGCGCCCACAATTCCTTGTCATCGAGCTGCTGGATCGCCTTGCCCTCGATGCTCGCAAGCGTTTCATAGATTTCTACAAGCCCCGGCCCCGACACCACACGCTCGACCGAAACCCGGCGATAGCGCTTGCGGAGCTTGGCCAGCACCGCATCCTCGATGCTATCGAGCGGCGCAAAATCGATATGCCCGCCTTCGGTCGCCTGCACATGATAATGTTCGCTGGTGCGCAACACATGTGCGACCCCGAGGCCGGTGCCGGGGCCGATAATCGACAGCGTCCCCGTAGCCCCTAAGGGCTGGTCCGGGCCGCACAGATGGACGAAATGCTCTGCATCGGCCTGTGCGACGGCATGGCCGACCGCTTCGAAATCATTGACCAGCGTATAGGCGTCTACCCGCAGCTTCTCCTTGATCAGCGCGGGGCGGATGATCCACGGATTGTTGGTGAATTTGATCACCTCGGCATTGATCGGCCCGGCGATTGCAATCGCCACCGCCTGCGGGATCGGTTCGTCGATCATGTCGTCAAACGCTTCCCATGCGGTCTGGAACGACGCATGTTCGGCGGTTTTCATGGTGACGGGCTCGCCGAGCGAGACGACTTTGCCATCCGCGACTTCGGCGAGCGCAAATCGCGCATGGGTGCCGCCGATGTCGACGGTGACGAGCCGGGTCACAGCCCCGCCTCCGCCAGCATCGCCGATCCGCCCTTTTCAGCCTCATCGGCAAAATGGCGCATGATTGCAAAGAGTTCGCGGCCTACGCCGGGTTCGGCAGGTGGCTGCTTCGCATGCTCGCGGGCATCCCATTCGGCTGCATCGACCAGCGCTTCCAGACTGCCTCGGTTGGCACACAGGCGGACGACATCGCCATCGCGCAACTTTGCGAGCGGGCCGCCTTTGACAGCTTCCGGGCTGATATGTATCGCGGCAGGCACCTTTCCGCTCGCGCCTGACATGCGTCCGTCGGTGACGAGCGCAACCTTGAAGCCCTTGTCTTGCAGCACGCCCAGCGCAGGGGTGAGCTTGTGCAGTTCGGGCATGCCATTGGCCGCTGGCCCTTGAAAGCGTATCACCACGACAACGTCGCGCTCCAATTCACCTGCCTTGAACGCGGCCAAAGCATCATTCTGATCGCTGAAGACACGGCACGGCGCCTCGATGGTCCAGCGAGCTTCCTCGACAGCGCTGGTCTTGAACGTGCCACGCCCCAGATTGCCCTGCACCAACCGCATGCCGCCATCGGGCGAAAAGGGATTTGATACACCGCGCAAGATGCTGTCGTTGCCCGATTGCGCAGGTGCTGCATCCCAGACCAGCTTCTCGCCATCCATCCGCGGCTCTTGCGCGCCAGCCGACAACCCGCCGCCATAGACGGTCATGATGTCGTCATGTGCGAGGCCGGCCTCAACCAGTTCGCGGATTACGAATGGCATGCCACCAGCCGCGGCGAAATAGTTCACATCACCCGCGCCATTGGGATAGACGCGCGCGATCAATGGGACGACCGACGACAGCTCGTCCATATCCTGCCAGTCGACAAAGATGCCCGCTGCACGAGCGATCGCGGGCAGGTGCAGAACATGGTTGGTCGATCCACCGGTCGCCAGCAGCCCGACGATGGCGTTAACGATCGCTTTTTCATCGACACACTGGCCGAACGGGCGATAGTCGCCGCCTTCCCAACCAATCTCGGTAATCCGGTGCGTCGCCGCGCGGGTCAGTTCCTGCCGCAGCTTGGTGCCCGGATTGCAGAAGCTGGAGCCGGGCATGTGGAGGCCCATCATCTCCATCATCATCTGGTTCGAATTGGCCGTGCCGTAAAATGTGCAGGTGCCGGCACCATGATAGGAGGCGGCCTCTGCCTCGAGCA
>JADLBY010000177.1 GCA_020847445.1 Sphingomonadaceae bacterium
GCATGGCCGAACTCAACCAACCCATGATCGAGGAGGAAAATCAGCCCCTACACATCACCGCCAAAGCCGCCTGACGATGGCCCACGGCCACAGCCGAAATTACACCACCTTGACGGACGCGACCAATCATCTGCTTTGCACCTTCTATGCCGGTCACCGATGCTCGTGCACAAGAAAATTGCGAGCTTGCGACTGAGCACATCACCAACTTCGCAGTTGCCGAGTCCCTATGGCCTATCGCCCCGTACCAATACAAATTGAAGTGCCCACCGGTACGGCCATTTTTGCACAAGCAACACATTAGAAGACGATTGGTTGGCACAGTGTGACAGCCATTATGGCAAGATTTTTGCCGACCATCTCCCTACTTCTGGTTCCGGCTTTTTGACAGCATCACCTGCTGCAAATGCTTAGAGAATAGAAATTTCAGGGAGATATACGATGGCGTCGATCAGTCGCAAATTGCAGTTACTAGGTTCGGTGGCTGTTCCGGCAGCTTTGTTTACCGCTCAGCCATCAATGGCGCAGGATAGTTCGGAAAGTGCAGAAAACGACAGTGGGCTGGCCACAATCGTCGTTACCGCACGCAAAAGAGATGAAACACTAACCAATGCGCCGGTAGCGGTTACAGCAATTGGTGGTGAAGAACTAGATAATCAGGGTGTTACCGGGCTCGAGCAGCTTTCGGCTGGCGTTCCGGGCTTTCAAGTAGGTCGTGCGGCGCAGACAAGTAACGTGTTTATCCGCGGCGTCGGGTCGGGCATCAACAAGGGCTTTGAGCAATCGGTCGGCATGTATGTTGACGGCATTTACCAGCCGCGTAGCCGCCAGTTTACGCAATCACTGTTTGATTTGCAGCAGGCTGAAATTCTGCGTGGCCCTCAAGGATTGTTGTTCGGTAAGAACACTGTGGCTGGCGCGGTAAAGGTTGAGACCGCAAACCCCGAAATTGGCGGCGGTCTTGAAGGTTATGTCGGCGCGGCGTGGGAGCCTGAATTCAATTCGCAGCGCTATACCGGCGTTGTATCAACAGGTCTGGGTGATGCGGCAGGTGTTCGTCTCGCAGCGCGGTACACCACGACCGACGGCTATGTGTATAACTCGCAGTTTGATCGCGACGAGGCGGCACGGGAAGACATTCTGGCGCGCCTCACCGTGGTTGCGGAGCCTGCGCCCAACTTCGAAATCGAAGCCAAGGTTTCCTATATAGAAATGGACGGTGTGGGCAAGGAAGCGACGATTTTCGCAGTTGATTCCTCTCTGCCGGCACCAAACGCGCTTGCTCTTTCGGCCTTGCGTGATCCCAACTTTGCTCCGGCAACGGCTGGGCGGCGCTACACCAATTCACTCGGCAACCCGACAATGTCGATCAATAATAACGGCGATCTTGAGCAAACAGAATCGCTCAGCGGATCACTAAAAATGGATTGGGAACTGGGCCCGGTAACGCTGACCTCGGTGACTGGTCTTTCCAACTTCAAGTTCCTGCAGGTTCACGATTTAGACTTCCTTCCGGTCGATTTCATGCACAACCGGGATCAGGAAGAACTGGACATGTTCAGCCAGGAATTGCGCTTCGCAACTGATTTTGACGGCCCGGCCAACTTTATCGGTGGCGTCTATTTTGAAAAGCAGGATGCGTTCCTGAATGCGACAACGCTGTTCAATGGTGATTTCGGTGTGCTACCCGGATCGATCCTGCCGGGCGGACTACTGCGCGCCGGTCAGTTCACTACGTTCGATCAGGAATCGGAGACTATCGCAGCCTTTGGTGAAGCCGCGATTGATCTTTCCGATACGATCACGATCGAAGTCGGTTTCCGTTATTCGCATGACGAAAAGAGCGTAGTGAAACGCGTCTCGATCGGTACGGGTGATATTGATAATCTGCAGCTACTTGTTGAGCCAGAAGATACCGCCGGATCGGCCAATCTCGGGGCATATCTTGCGGCTGCGGCTGCAGCCGGTGGTGCTGATGGTGCGAACGCGGCGGCAACCTTCGCGGGGCTTCTGTTCCGCTATGCCCACGTCCTCAATGACACGCGTGTCGAGGAGCATCTTGATCCGTCGGCCAAGCTTCGCTGGGCCTATAGCCCCTATGGGTCGGCATATATCTCCTATTCGGAAGGCTATAAGTCGGGCGGCTACAATTTCGGACCGGAATCGGCCGATATCGCTGGTAATCCGACAGCAGGTCACGAGTTCGAGGATGAGCGCGTCAAGGCGTGGGAATTCGGTATCAAGCATGAATTTGGCAACAGCGCGCGAGCGGGTCTGATCTTCTTCCGCAGCGATTTTGACAATCTGCAGGTGACATCGTGGAACGGCTTTGCCTTTGTTGTTGGTAACGCGGCCAAGCTGCGTGTGCAGGGTGTCGAGCTGGATGGTCAGATCATTCTGGCTGACGGTCTCGAATTCGGTGGCGCGATTGCCTATCTCGATCACGAGTTCCGCTCGTTCCCGAGTGCCGGTTGCTCGATCATCGAGATCAACCTTGCCACCTGCCCCAACACATCAGGGCCGGCGACGAAGGATCTTTCTGGTCAGCGTGGTGCCTTTGCCCCCAAATGGAGCGGCAATGCCTATATCGACTACACGCATGAATTTGACAGCTTCACGCTCAATTCGCGTGTCGCGGTCAACTACAAGGATGACATGTTCCTTGATGGCGATCTTGATCCCAATGCATTCCAGAGCGGCTATGCAAAAATCGATGCGCATATCGGTGTCGAATTTGACAACTTTGAATTGCGCGTATTCGGGCGCAACCTGACCAATAAGGCTACCTACACAGCATCGGTCGATGCACCGCTTAGCCCGGGCGTTTATGTTGGCTGGATTGAAGAACCACGCGTGATCGGATTTGAAGGCAAGTTCAAATTCTGATCTCTCCCGGGGCCGCCTTTCATTTGCAAATGAAAGGCGGCCATCTGTCTCTGGTCGAGATTGTTAGTTATCGGCATCTATGAAACAATCTGTAGACCTGCAAGGAATATCGTGATGCAAGTCAAAGATAAGGTAGCGGTTATCACGGGGGGAGCGTCCGGACTAGGCGCTGCTACCGCTCGTTATTTTACCGAACAAGGAGCCAAAGTGTCTGTGTTCGACCTCAATGAGGAAGCAGGCCAAGCGCTATGTGATGAGCTGGGACCGGACAGGGCCATTTTTCACGCCGTCGATGTCTGCGACGACAAGCAGGTTGCCGACGCTGTTAAAGCGACAGTCGATAGCTTTGGAACCATTCATATCAATATAAACGCAGCCGGTATACCTGCACCGACCAAAATCCTCGACCGGGAAGGGAGCCCGTGCGACCTCGGCAAATTTGCTAAGGTGATAAATATCAACCTGATCGGCCTGTTCAATGCTATGAGCAAGTGCGTTGCGGTGATGGCCAAGAATGATCCGGAAAATGGCGAGGAGCGCGGCGTGGTAGTCAATGTCTCCTCGGGTGCCGCCTATGAAGGTCAAATCGGGCAGGCGGGCTACTCAGCATCAAAGGCTGGCGTTATAGGGCTCAACATACCGGCAGCGCGCGAGTTGGGCGCTGTGGGAGTCCGGGTCAACGCTATTGCTCCGGGCCTGTTCGGCACGCCTTTGGTGATGGGGCTGGGGGACAAGGTCGTTTCTTCTCTGGTCGAAACGGTCGAAGCGCCCCGCCGCATGGGCGATATGCGCGAATTTGCACACACGTGTCGCTATATCGTTGAAAATGCGTATCTTAACGGAGAAACAATCCGGCTGGACGCCGCCACGCGATTGAAAGCAAAATAGCATAGACTGCAGCCAGGCGCAAAGCCAGGAAAGGACAGGGAAAATGAGCTCACAAATAGCGGCAGCAGATGATCGAGCGGAGACGCCAAACCCGTACAATTATAGCAGGATCATGCAGGGGTTGGTTGAAGCATTCGGGGATCGTGAAGCAATTGTTAATATCGAGCGTAACCGCCGCCTGACCTTCCGCGAGTATCATGAACTGACCAACCGTTTTGCACATGTGCTGCATGGGCCATTGGGGTTGGGGGCGGGGGATCGCTATGCCTGCCTGCTTGACAATGATAATCTCTCGCTGTTCCACTGGGCGACAGCGGCCAAGGCGCTGCCAACCTGCTGCCACGGCAATTATCGTGACAGTCTGGAAACCCATCTGCGGCAGGTGGAGATCGTCAAGCCCAAGGTCGCGCTGATCGAAAACGGGTTGATCGAAACCCATGCCGGACCGCTCGCGGAACGCGGTGTTCAGGTCGTCTGCGTTGACCCGCTGGATGAGGACAGGGACGATGTGATGCAACTGCCTGCATTGCTGGCAGAGGCGTCCACGGAAAACACCGATCTAGAAATCGACAGCCAGTCACATATCATCCTGATGCGTTTTACCGGTGGTACCACCGGGGACAGCAAATGCGCAAAATACACAGCCGATAACATCCTGTCCTGTAGTGAGAGTTTCCTGACTCTCCCTGATACGAACTATACAGCTGAAAGTCGCATGCTTCACATCGCGCCTGTCAGTCATGGCAGCGGGATGATGGTTCAGCCCACCATGCTGCGTGGTGGTTGCACTGTGACGATGAATGAGCCCAGCCTCGAGCTGTGGTGCCAATATGTCGAGCAGGAACGGATCACACATGCCTTTGTCGTTCCCACGCTGGCCTACCGCTTGCTGGAAATGCCCGAGGCCGAGAAATACGATCTGTCAACGCTGGAAACCGTGATGTACGGCGCCGCCCCGATGAGTCCGTCCAAGGCCAAGCTGCTGGTCGAGCGTTTCGGACCCATTTTCATGGGTGTTTACGGCGCTACCGAACATCTTGCGGCAACCCTTGCGCTGGCCAAAGCAGAGCATGCGGGTGACGAGCAGGTTGAAAAACGACTGGCCTCTGCCGGGCGCCGGAATGCCAGTATCGAACTGACTGTCTGCGATGATGATGGCAATCCCGTTGCTGCGGGCGAGATCGGCGAATTCTACCTTCGTTCCCGCGCTACTTGCCAGGGCTATGAAGGCAATCCGGAGAAAACGGCAGAAGAATTTGCCCGGGGCTACTGGAAATCTGGTGATGTCGGCTATGTCGACGAGGATGGCTATTGCTTCCTGGTTGATCGCAAGAAGGATTTGATCATCACCGGCGGTTTCAACGTCTATGCGACCGAGGTCGAGGCAGCGATCAATTCCTATCCCGGCGTAATGATGTCCGCAGTTGTCGGCATCCCACATGAAGATTGGGGTGAAGCCATTCACGCAGAAATCCTGCTCAACGGGCAAAGCGAGGTGGAAGAGCAGGCGCTGGTCGCTCACGTGAAAGAGCAGATCGGCTCGGTCAAGGCGCCCAAGACAGTCGCCTTTGTCGATGAACTGCCCACCAGCGCGGTCGGAAAAGTCATCCGCAAGGATGTCCGCGCCAAATACTGGAAAGACCAGAGCAGGCAGATCGCCTAACCGGGTAATCCAGATCTAGTCAGACTAACTGCAACTTGTCTCCGATTGGCGCAAGGTACCCTTTCCCAGATCTGGTTTAAGCCATGAGATTTTGCCACTCGGCCAGTACGGCTGAGCGGACGGCTTTGTAAGTTTGACGGTCGACGAGGTGGCGTTGCGAGTTGAAGTGGTTGTGGATGTTGGCGTGGACAGATGAGAACTTTTGCAGTGATTTCATTCGCCTGAAGCGCTGCATCACCCTCTCTCTTCGTCGAAACGGAAGGTAGGTGTTTTCTACTCTGTTGTTCTTCCACCTGCCCATTTCGCGGCGGTTTTCATTGCCGAGTTCACGCATTGCGGCAGGATAGGATTTCAGCCCATCGGTAACGATCTTCTCCGCTTTCCCATGGCGCTTCAGTGCCTTCTTGATGAAGCGCAATGCAGCTTTCCTGTCGCGCTTCTTGGTGACATGGCTTTCGAGAATCTCGCCCTCATGGTCGACAGCTCGCCACAGATAATGAGTCTCGCTGTTGATCTTGACGAACATCGGACCAAACCGGTTCCACCACGTTCTGACTGGTTCATAGCTGATGTCGAAGCCGCGTTCGAACAGCAGATCTTCGACATTTCGGAGCGAAAGCGTGAAACGCACATACATCAAAACCGCGATGCGGATCACTTCGGGAGAAGACTTGAAATATCAGAACGGACCAGTCGGTTTCTTGCGGCTGGACATGGTCCCTGCTCTGGTCGCGTCCGTCAAGGTGGTGTAATTTCGGCTGTGGCCGTGGGCCATCGTCAGGCGGCTTTGGCGGTGATGTGTAGGGGCTGATTTTCCTCCTCGATCATGGGTTGGTTGAGTTCGGCCATGC
>JADLBY010000178.1 GCA_020847445.1 Sphingomonadaceae bacterium
CGACGCCTACGCGATCGCTGCCGAATGAACCTCTCGCGCGGGGCGGCCCTAGTCGTCCCGCGCCCCATTTCCCGACATTTGAAGGAGCTATGCGATGGCAATCCCTGACTATGCCCGCACCAATTTCGAAACGCTGATGAAGGCGGCCAAAGCTGGCGATCTGGCGCTGATGGAATGCACCGAGGTCGCCAGCGGCGAAACCCGCTACGTTCTGTGTGCGGTCGGTCGCAATGACAGCGACTATGTGATGACGCCTTTCGGCCATCTCGCGCCCGGCAACCCTTACGAAACCTACATTCCGCCAGCCTGAACGCTGCTCCGGACCGGACAACTTCCCCAATCCAAAGGATCGATACCATGACCAACTCGCTCTTGGCGGGTGCCTCCGTGCGCCCGCTTGCCTCTGCTTGCCCCCAACAGACCGCTGCCTCGATCATTGCCGTTGCCCATGACCTGCTCGGCCATTTCGCCGCCGGTCGCCGCATCGACGCCCCTGCCATTCGCACCGCGATGCAATCCGCCTTTGGTGCCAGCGATGCGAGCGGCGCCTGGGACTGGAAGACCGCCTACGAAGTGGTCGAGATCGCGCAGTTGCTGTTCATGCGGCGCTACGGCCCGGCAATCCATGCCAAGACCTCCGATCCCTTCGAACGGCTGAAGCTCGTCGAGCGCATTGCCCGGCTCGCACCAACCCAGACCCGGCGCAGCGAAGAAATGCAGACCTACCAGCAATTTTCAACGCCGCTGGGGCTCGCATGGGTAGCTGGATTTGCGGCGTCCTTCAGCCCGGGTGAGCTGGTGCTCGAACCCTCGGCGGGCACGGGGCTGCTGGCAATCCAGGCCGAGATGGCCGGTTGCAGACTGGTACTGAACGAAGTTTCAGAGGTGCGGTCGGCGCTGCTTGGCAGTCTGTTCGATGGCTCGAGCGTATCGACGCACGACGCCGCGCAGATCCATGACCGGCTCGACGCGGGCCTAGTGCCAAGCTGCATCGTCATGAACCCGCCATTCTCGACCGCGCTTCATGTCGAGACCCGCGTGGCCGACGCGGCCTTCCGGCATCTGTCCTCGGCGGTTGCGCGGCTTGGCAGTGGCGGTCGGCTCGTTGCGATCACCGGTGCGAACTGCGCTCCTGACCACAAAGCATGGCGCGATGGTTTCGTCCGCCTGCAGGAAAGAGCGCGCGTCGTGTTCACTGCGACGATCACTGGCAGCGTGTTCGCACCGCACGGCACCTCGGTCGAGACCCGGTTGACGGTGATCGACAAGGTGCCCGCAGACGATCCGGCGCAGTTGCCTGCATCGTTTAGGCTGGCCCCTGATCTTGTGACCTTGCTGCACTGGCTGATGAGCAGCCTCCCGCCGCGTCAGCCCATCGCGGTGTCGGCGATCCAACCGATGAGCACCCCGCGCATTCCAACTGCCATCAGAACGACAGCTTCGAAGCCGCGACTGGCTGCTGCTCTTGCGAATGAGCCATCAGGCGTACCGCTCGACTATGAGTTGATCGACTGGCAGTCGCCGAGCGACGGCAAGCTGTCCGACACGCTCTACGAGCTCTATACGCTCCAATCGATTCGTATCACCGGTGCCCAGCCGCATCCGACCCGCCTTGTGCAATCGGCGGCGATGTCCTCTGTCGCACCGCCCAAGCCGAGCTACCTCCCGCATTTGCCTGAGGGTTTGGTCGAGCAAGGCCTACTGTCCGATGCCCAGCTGGAATCGGTAATTTATGCAGGCGAGGCCCACGCCGATCATCTCGCTGGAACTTGGTCCATTGATCCGACCTGGGACAAAGTCGAAGCCGCGCCTGATGAGTGTGACACTGCGATCCGGTTCCGCAAAGGCTGGTTCCTCGGCGATGGCACCGGCGCGGGCAAGGGGCGACAGGTTGCAGGTGTGTTGCTCGACAATTGGCTCAAGGGCCGCAGGCGGGCAGTCTGGATTTCCAAGTCCGACAAGCTGCTTGAAGATGCCCAGCGCGACTGGAAGGCTCTGGGTCAGGAACCCTTGCTCGTTACTCCGCTGGCCCGCTTCCGGCAGGGAACGCCCATCCGGCTCGAGCAAGGCATCCTTTTTACGACCTATGCCACGCTACGCTCCGACGCGCGCGAGAACCGAGTTTCGCGCGTTCAGCAGATCGTCGATTGGCTGGGGACCGACTTTGACGGGGTCATTGTCTTCGACGAAAGCCATGCCATGCAGAATGCCGGTGGCGGCAAATCAGATCGGGGCGATTCTGCTCCTTCACAGCAGGGGCGAGCCGGGCTGCGGCTGCAACATGCGCTTCCCGACGCCCGCATCCTCTATGTCTCCGCGACCGGGGCAACCACAGTCGAGAACCTTGCCTATGCCCAGCGGCTCGGCCTGTGGGGTGGCACGGACTTCCCGTTCGACAAGCGTACCGATTTCGTCGCCGCCATCGAAGCGGGCGGTGTCGCGGCGATGGAAGTGCTGGCACGCGACCTGAAGGCACTCGGTCTCTATGCCGCCCGTTCGCTCTCCTACGAAGGCGTTGAATATGAACTGGTCGAGCATCAACTGACCCCTGATCAGGTCCGCATCTACGATGCCTATGCCGGGGCCTTTCAGGTCTTATGCGCAGCTGCGCATAAGATCGATTATCGCGAGGTCGCGATAATGTGAAGGAACGCGGCAGCGACGTGGATTCTCCTAATGCGGGGCGATGTTGCTGCGCATTATTTTGATTGCGAAC
>JADLBY010000179.1 GCA_020847445.1 Sphingomonadaceae bacterium
AGGATGTCGTCAGCGGCTTCGGCATCGATCAATGTCCTGATCGCAGCCTTCACCGCCTCGGCCGAGGCCCCATCGCCATCGGCCGATGCGACCCCGCTGGAAAAGAAATATTTCAGGTCGAACAGCCCCCGCGAACAATGCAGATATTTATTGCTGGTTACCCGGCTGACGGTAGATTCATGCATGTCGATCGCCTCCGCCACCTGCCGCAGCGTCAGTGGTTTCAGGCGTGACACGCCCTCGCGGAAAAAGCCTTCCTGCTGCTTCACGATCTCGCTGGCGACCTTCATGATCGTGCGCTGGCGCTGGTCCATTGCCCTGATCAGCCAGTTGGCGTCGGCAAGGCACTCGTTGAGCCAGTTATTGGCCGCCTTGTCGTCGCCGCCACCACCCATTTCGGCATAATAGCTGCGATTGACGAGCAAGCGTGGCAGATTGGCGCTGTTGAGTTCGATCGCCCAGCCCCCCCCGTTTTTCGAACCTTGCGGGCTGACAAAGATATCGGGAGTCACCGCCACCGCCTCGTCGCCCGATTCAAACTTCAGCCCTGGCTTGGGATCATAGCCGCGCAATTCGATCAGCATGTCGCGCAGATCCTCATCATCGACCCGGCACAGCCGTTTCAACTGGTCGAAACTGCCGCGCGCGACCAGTTCCAGATTGTCGATCAGCCGGGCCATACAGGGGTCGTAGCGATCGGCCTCCCTGGCTTGCAGGGCAATGCACTCGGCCAGATCGCGTGCGCCGACGCCGGTAGGATCAAAGCTCTGGAGCAGCGCCAATGCGTCCTCCATCTCGGCGAGCGGCACGCCGAGCCGATAGGCCATCCCCATCAGATCCGCGCCCAGCCAGCCGGACGGCTCGATATGTTCGATCAATTGTTCGAGCAGCAGCAATTGCCGCCCCGAAGCGCTGGCCCTCGCCTGCTGCATCAGATGTTCGCGCAGCGAAATGTCGGGCGCGGCAAAGGCATCGAAGTCGGGGCCGTCTCCGAAATCCGACCCACGGACATCGATCCCGCTCATCCCCAGCATGCCGTCGGCACCGGCTGCACTGTCGGCGGAGTCGATCGTTACGGCGGAAAAATCGGTGTCGAGCGCGTCGCCGCCGGTGCCGAAGTCGCCCTCGTTCATCAACTGGTCGCTGCCCATGCTTTCGGGCGCCGTTACTGCCTCGGCAATGTCGGGCGCGTCGACCTCGCCGCCGCCTTCACCCGACGCTATTTCAAGGAGCGGATTGCGCTCCAGTTCCTCGGCGATGAAGGTTTCTATTTCGAGTGACGACAGCGCCAGCAGCTTGATCGCCTGCTGCAGCTGTGGCGTCATCACCAGCGACTGGGTCTGCCGAAGATCGAGGCGGGGGGCGAGCGCCATTATTGCCCCACTTCGTCACCCGCGCAAAGGCGGGGGGCCAACTCCCGAACTTCAATTTCAATCGGCAGGAGCTGGATTCCCGCCTGTGCGGGAATGACAAATTGTGAAGTTTGGAAAAGCTGTGCCATCTGGCACCTCACATCTCGAACCCTTCGCCAAGATAGAGCCTGCGCACATTGGCATCCTTGACCAGATCGTCGGGCGAGCCTGCGAACAGCACCTGCCCGCCATAGATGATGCAGGCGCGGTCGACGATATCCAGCGTTTCGCGGACATTATGGTCGGTGATGAGGACGCCGATTCCGCGCGTCTTGAGATCCTTCACCAGATCGCGAATGTCGTTGATCGAGATGGGATCGATCCCGGCAAAGGGTTCGTCGAGCAGGATGATCGAAGGGTTCGCCGCCAGCGCCCGGGCGATTTCGCAGCGACGGCGTTCGCCGCCCGACAGCGCCATCGCCGAAGCGCTGCGCAGCCGGGTGAGGCCGAATTCATCGAGAAGCTGCTCCAGCCGCTCGTCACGCGCCGCCTTGTCCGGCTCGGCAAGTTCGAGCACGGCCATGATATTCTGTTCGACCGAAAGACCGCGGAAAATGGAGGTTTCCTGCGGCAGATAGCCCAGGCCGAGGATCGCACGGCGATACATTGGCAGCCGGGTGATATCCTCACCATTAAGCATGATGCGGCCCGAATCGGGTTTCACCAGCCCCATCACCGAATAGAAACAGGTGGTCTTGCCCGCGCCATTGGGGCCGAGCAGGCCGACGACCTCACCCTTTGCCACCGACAGCGAAACATCGGTCAGCACCGCCCGCTTGTCATAGCTTTTGGCAATCGAAACAACCGCCAGTCCCGACGACAGACCCTCTTCGGTCACGGCGCTGGCAGGCGTGTCGTGCCGGTGCGCATCACCATTTGAAACTTGGTCGAGGCTCATCCCGTTTCGGTTCCCATCTTGTTCGCGGACCGCTTTAACCCGCAAGCAGCGTCAAGAAAAGCGGACAATGGCCGCAATTGGCAGGATTCGTGCATGCGGTGCTGGCGATTGCTCCGAAACGGTTCAGTTCTTGCGCTGCGGGACCGTGAAGGTGCCGGTTACGCGGCCGTTGCGGCCTGCCGTGCCGGGGGCTGAAGCGCCGCCGGTGATCGTCGAACGGCCGGCGTCGAGATCGATCACGATACGGGCGCCGTTGAGCCGGTTGGCGCCCTGGGCCAGATTTACATTTCCGAGCAGGGTGATCAGATTGGCGTTGAGATCGTAGATCGCGGCATCGCTGGTCGCGCGCAGATCGTCCTTGGTGATCGTCACCCCGCCCGCAGCATCGAGCCGATTGACGTCGATCCCGCCATTGCTGCTATAGGCAGCGGTGACCCGCGCCGCGCGCAGTGTCAGCCCGGCTTGCGTTGCCGTTACGCCGCCGGTCAGGATCACGCGGTCCGCCCGGTCCTGCAATTCGATCGCCCCGGCGTCGAAATCGACCGGGGCGTTGCTGTTGTGGTTGCGGATGACCTGCGCCGGTGCCGCCACCGAAAGCAGGGCTGCTGTTCCCAGAGCGCTGGCGAGCAGGATCGGCAGGAAAGTTTTTGACATGGTTGCCCTATCTAATCGCATTCTGGTTGATGCGCAAATGCGCGCCGCCTTCGAGGCGGACAATGCGCGCATCGACATCGGCGCGCAGCTTGCCCGCGCTGAACGTGCCCACCTTCATCGCACCGCTGACCGGCCCAAAGCTTTCGATCTGCCGCGTCTTCAGCGCGAATTCGACATTGCTTGCCGTCAGGCTGAAGCCGTCGCCGCCAGTATAGGAGAGCGGCCCTTCGGTGCGCACACGTTCGGTTTCCAGATTGTAATAGCCTTGCGCGGCGGCCAGGCGGGCCGGTCCGTTTGCCATCAATATCTGCCCCGATAGATCGTTGAGGCGGATCACCGGCTCGGACGAACTCTTTTGCACCGCGCTGCCGCCACGCAGCGTGAAGGGGCGGCCGCGGCTGTCTTCGCCGCGATACATGGCATTGGTGAGCCGCATCCGTTCGCGGGCCATGTTCACCTCGTCCTTGGCCAGCACGAAGCTCATTTCCTGGGTGTTTGAAAAAGGGCTGACCACCAGCAGCGCGACGAGCACGCCGATCACGCTGGGCAGTGCCACGCGCAATATCCGCACCAACCGGTCGTGACGACCGCCGGGTGCAGCGAAATGCTGCCTCAGCGTGCGTTCCCTGTCGGCAAGTTCTGACATGATGGCGTCTATCGGCTCTGGCGGGTGAATGGGAGCTTAGCTGTGGGCGAAAATATCGTCGTCGGGCCAGCCCATCAGGTCCAGCCGCGCACGATGCGGGAGAAAGTCGAAACAGGCTTGCGCCATTTCCGTCCGTCCCTCGCGTTCGAGCCGGATGACGAATTCGGCGTGCAAGCGGTGCAGGAAGCGCACGTCACTGGCGGCATAGTCCTTTTGCGCTTCGCTCAAAACCGGGCCGCCCCAGTCGCTCGACTGCTGCTGCTTCGAAATATCCGAACCGAGCAGTTCCTTGACCAGTTCCTTCAATCCGTGCCGGTCGGTAAAAGTGCGGGTGAGGCGCGAGGCGATCTTGGTGCAGAACAGCGGGGCTGCCGTCACCTTCAGATAATATTCGATGGCAGCCAGGTCGAAGCGGGCGAAATGGAACAGTTTCAGCCGGTTCGGATCGCCCAGTATCTTGCGCAGATTGGGTGCTGCATAGTCACTTCCCGGCGCAAAGCGCACCAGATGCTCATCGCCGCTGCCATCCGAAATCTGCAACAGGCACAGCCGGTCGCGCAATGTGTTCAGGCCCATGGTTTCGGTATCGACTGCAACGGCCGAACTGCCTTGCAGGACGCCGTCGGGCAGGTCTTCTTCGTGAAGGAAAACGCTCATGCGCGTCGGAACTTTCTTTGTCGTCAATTCAATGGCCCCCTCTGCCCCAGCCGCGCAGACAAGGCAAGTTTTACGACTTTTACGCTGATTTAGGATTGCTGCATTATTTGCTATCGCGCTTTCGGCGCTTAGGGTATAGCCTGCCCTTGCGGGGCCGGTGGCATATCGCGGGAAATGCAGGGCAATCGTCCTGTTCTGCATGGATCGGAATTGGCGGGCGACGAGAAAGTACTAGTTCGAACATGAGTTTCAATGACAAGCGTCGTGGCCGCGGCCGTGACAAGCGCGATCGTTTCGGTGACGACAATTTCGGTTTTGACGCCCCTTCGTTCCCCGGCGAATTGAGAGGTGGAGAGCGCTCCGGCGGCGGCTTTGGTGGCCCTCGCGGCGGCGGTGGCGGCTTTGGCGGCGGGGGCGGTTTCGGCGGCCCGCGTGGCGGTGCCCCGCGTGGTCCGGCAATGCCTGCCCAGGTGGTTGGCGAAGGCAAGGGCGTTGTCAAATTCTTCAATAATCAGAAGGGCTTCGGCTTCATCCAGGTCGATGATCGTCCCGATGATGTCTTCGTCCATATCAGCGCTGTGGAACAGGCAGGCCTGACCGGTCTGGCCGAAGGGCAACCGCTCGAATTCACGCTTGTTGATCGTGGCGGCAAGGTGTCGGCCACCGATCTTGTCATCGATGGTGAGCCGCTTCCCGTTCCGGAACGCGCGCCGCGCCCGGAACGTGGCGGCTTCGATCGCGATCGCGGTGGTGACCGTGGTGGCTTCAACCGTGGCGGCGGCGATCGCGAAGGCGGTTTCCAGCGCGGGCCGATGCGCGAATCGACTGGCGAGCGCGCCAATGGCACCGTCAAATTCTTCAACGACATGAAGGGATTCGGTTTCATCCAGCGTGACGATGGCGGCGAAGACGTGTTTGTGCACATCTCCGCACTCGAACGCTCGGGCGTTGGCCAGGTCACACAGAATGACCGCCTGGCCTTCGATATCGAAGTCGATCGTCGCGGCAAATACTCTGCTGCGAATGTGGAGCGTCTCGCCGAATAATTCCGGCATCGCCTGCACCAAAAGCGAAAGGGCCTCTTGCGAGGCCCTTTTTTGTTTCTGCGTCAGCCGATTGTCTGGGTCAGGAACCAGACGCGCTGTTCGGCCTGGTCGGTCCAGTCGTCAATCAGGCCGTCGGTCGCATTGTCGCCAGCCTCACCCGCCAGTTCCTTCGCCGCTTTGAGCGAAGCGACCAGCGCCTTGTTGTCGGCGAGCAATTCCTTGAGCATCCCCTGCGCAGGCACGGCATCCTTGTCATTGTCCTTGACCGACTGCTTTGCCGCAATGTCACCGATCGAGGTCAGGGTGCGCTGGCCAAGCTTGCGGACACGCTCTGCAATCAGGTCGGTCGTGTCCACCAACTCGGTCGCCTGCTCGTCAAACAGCAGGTGATATTCGCGGAAATGCGGCCCGGAAACGTGCCAGTGAAAGTTCTTGGTCTTCAGATAAAGCGCAAAATAGTCGGCGAGCAGGCCGTTCAATGCGGCTGCAAGTGCGGTTGTGCTGTTACTTCCCATCCGAATGCTCCTTTCAGGATATTATCTGGAATATGGCTATTGGCAGCCAAGGCTGCCAGTGCAGAATCTTTGCCAGTCTGATCGATTTACCGCGTCGGCACCGGCACATCGCCGCTATAGTCATAGAAGCCGCGCTTTACCTTTCGACCCAGCCAGCCAGCTTCGACATATTTGACCAGCAGGGGTGCCGGGCGATATTTCGGGTCACCCGTGGTTTCGTGCAGCACCTTGATGATCTCGAAACAGGTGTCGAGCCCGACAAAGTCGGCGAGCGTCAGCGGGCCCATCGGATGGTTGAGGCCGATCTGGCAGGCCATGTCGATGTCACGGATCGACGCGACACCTTCGCCCAGCGAGAAGCAGGCTTCGTTCAGCATCGGCATCAATATGCGGTTGACGATAAAGCCGGGAACGTCCTCGGCAAAGACCAGCGTCTTGCCGAGCGCGTCGCCGAACATCCTGATCTTTTCCAGCGTCTGTTCAGAGGTCGCGAGACCACGTATGACTTCGATCAGGCCCATCACCGGAACCGGGTTGAAGAAGTGCACGCCAATGAAGCGCGCCGGATCGGGCGAGGATTGGGCCATGCGGGTGATCGGGATCGACGAGGTGTTGGTAGCCAGTACCGCCTGATGCCCCAGCACCTTGCCGACCTCGTCAAAGATCTTCCGCTTGATTTCCTCACGCTCGGTTGCCGCTTCGATGATCAGCCCGGCCGAGGCCATGGGTTCATAGCTGGCGACGGGCTCGATGCGGCCCAGCAACTGCTCGGCTTCGGCTGCGCCCATCTTTTCGCGTTCGACCATGCGGTGGATCGCTTTGGCGATGCCGTCCTTGCCCGCCTTCGCGCGGTCCAGATCTATGTCGGACAGCAATACCTGATAGCCCGCTGCAGCGCTGACCTGCGCAATACCTGCCCCCATCTGACCGGCCCCGATAACCGCGACTGTGCGCATGAAATTATCCCTTTCGATTAAGTTTGGCGCCCCCCTAGCGCAGCCGGTTGGTTCACGATAGACTGTTTGCCATGAACCTGGCTTTTGTACGCGCGATGCTGGCCGGATCGCTGCTGGCGGTGCCAACCCATGCGGCGCCAATCCAGCTTGGCCAGCAGTTCTTCAACAAGGACTGGGCTGCGGCCTGCGACAACACGATCTCGTGCGAAGCAGTTTCCCTGCTTGGTGATGGCCAGGACGAAAACACGCCAACCGCCACGCTGTCGCGTTCGGGCGACGGCGCAGGCACAGTCGTGATCGGCGTTTCACTCGCCGAGCCCAGGGGGGATCGATACCGGCTGTTCATCGATGGCAGATTTGTGAACGGCGGGGCGCTGGCCAAGGGCGAATATTCCATCCGGCTTGAAGGCCCCGAAGCCCTGAAGCTTGCCCGGGCGATGGCGCGCGGGCGCAAGCTGGTGGTGCAGGGGGCGGATGGCGCGCGTTTGGGCGAATTGAGCCTCTATGGCACTGCGGCGGCCTTCACACGTATTGATGCACTGCAGAACCGGGCAGGCACGCGGTCCGCGCTATTCGCGACCGGCAGGAAAGCGCTGCGCGCCAGATCGGCGGAGCTGCCGGTGATATTGGCGCAGCGTATCGGAAAGCAGGAGGCCATTCCCGATGCCGGCACAATTGTCCGGCTGGTCGAAAGCTCGGTCTGCGCCGGGGAACGGATCGGGGTGACCGAGGATTCGGCATATAGCCTGGGCAAGCATGCCGGGAACTTCATGGCGCTGGTGATGCTCAGTTGCGGCAACGGGGCGTATAATTTTTCATCCGCCCCCTTTGTCGGCACATCCAGGGATGGCCGGAAATGGAGCTTCGCGCCCGCGCGTTTCGACTATCCCGAAACAACCGCGGCGAAGATGGGCGGCGTCAACCTGCTCGTCAATTCGGGATGGGATGCCGATAGCCAGCGGATCAGCAGCTATGCCAAGGGGCGCGGTCTGGGCGATTGCGGCAGCGCCGAAACCTATGTCTGGGACGGCGCGATGTTCCGTCTGGTTGATGCCTATGCCATGGACGAATGTCGCGGATCGACCGAATGGATGCGGCTATGGACCGCAAAGGTGGACTTCAGGGATTAGGGCTTGCGCTGCTTCAGCAGCAGTTCGGCAACGCCATAGGTCCGTTCATTGTCGACATCGATCGCGAAGGCGCCATCGGGGGTGATTTGCGGCACCACTTGCACGCCGAAGCGGCGTGAAATCGCCTTGAACGCCGTCTCGAGCTTCCACCAGCCGAGGCGGAAGCGGATAAGGTTGATGATGCCGAACGCCTTTGCAATGCGGGCACGATTTTTGGCGAATTGCCCGCCTTCGCGAAATGCCTCGGTCGCGCGCAGCGCCCGGGCGTTGCGCAGCCAGAAGACATTACAGTTTGAAATGGCGACATCGCTGAATTCATAGAATTTGCGCTGGCCATCCGGAGGCGCCGCGCGGATCGACTCGCGTGTCGCTAGCACGACCACTGCATCGCCCTCGCTCGCCAGCGCGTCGCGGTGCACGCCCTGCAGATAGCCGCTTTCGGCGAGAACATTGTCGGCGGTGGTGATCAGCAGCGGAAAGGCCGCATCGCCCCCGGCAAGCGTGATGGCGTGCTCGACGCTTTCGACGATACCGGCCTGCGCCTCGCTCAGCACCAGCCGCCCGGCAGATTGCAGTGCGGCGACGGCAGGCAGATCGGCGATGACGGCCGGATCATGGATCGAAATGAATATCTTGGCCTGCGGGAAAGCCGGGCCCACCGCCTCGACCACCCATTCGAGCAGCGGCTTGCCGTTGATCGGCACACGGCATTTATGGCTGACGCCCGCGCGTTCGGCGAGCGGATCGAGCTTCCCGTCGCGTTTGCCCGCGAGGATGAGGATGGTCGGTTGGTCGGTCATGCCGCGCCTATAGGGATGGCGGCAATTTCGGGCAAGCCGGGCCGTGAACTCCCGAATGAAAGAGCCGAGGCGACAAAATGGCATCGAAACCATTTTGGCGTCCTTCGGATTTGACCCATTTTGCCCATTGCGGCGTTGGCAAGCCTTGAAATATTGACATATTCCTGCGACTTGCCGCCTTGCATTTGGCAAAATGGCCTCAAACCCCGGCGCTTTCATTCGGGCGTTCGCGGCCTAAGGCTGGTCAAGCGGATGAATTTGCACTAGGCGCGGGCGCGAAAAGGAATTCAGGGCTTTTATGGCAAACGCGCTTCGCATCGGATTGGCCGGACTGGGGACGGTCGGCACCGGCGTCATCCAGCTTATCGAGGAAAACAGCGCGCTGATTGCACGCCGCGCCGGTCGTCCGATTGAAATCACCGCCATTACCGCGCGCGACCGGTCAAAGGATCGCGGCGTAGACCTGACGCCCTATCGCTGGGTGGACGATATGGGCGAGCTGGCGACAGCGCCCGATGTCGATGTCGTCGTCGAACTGGTCGGCGGTTCGGATGGGCCCGCCGTCACGCTTGCGCGCGAAACGCTGCGCGCCGGACGTGCGCTGGTGACTGCAAACAAGGCGATGATCGCGCATCATGGCGCCGAACTGGGCGCGCTCGCCGATGCCGAGGGCGCGCCGCTCAAATTCGAGGCTGCGGTTGCGGGCGGCATTCCGGTGATTCAGGGATTGCGCGACGGCGCGGCTGCAAACCGCATCGACCGTGTGTACGGCATCCTCAACGGCACCTGCAATTTCATCCTTTCGGCAATGGAGCGCGACGGGCGCGATTTTGGCGAGGTGCTGGCCGACGCGCAGGCAAAGGGTTTTGCCGAGGCCGATCCCGGTTTCGACATCGACGGCGTCGATGCCGCCCACAAACTATCGATACTTGCCTCGCTCAGCTTCGGTGCCGAAATCGATTTTGACGGCGTCGACATTCGCGGCATCCGCAAGATCATCGCCGCCGATATCGCGCAGGCACAGGCGCTGGGATACCGTATCCGGCTGATCGGTCTGGCCGAAGTCGATGGCGAAAATGGGGGCGCTTCGCTGTTCCAGCGCGTCCAGCCCTGCCTTGTGCCGATCGATCACCCGCTGGCTCATGTGGTGGGCGCGACCAACGCCGTCGTCGCCGAGGGCAATTTTTCCGGACGTTTGCTGTTTCAGGGCGCGGGCGCGGGTGACCGGCCGACGGCATCCGCCGTCGTGGCCGATCTGGTCGATATTGCGCGCAAGGAAACCGGACCGGCATTTTCGGTGCCGACGACCGAACTCGAGAAACTGCCGCGCGCCCCTGCCGCACACCGTATCAACAAGACCTATTTGCGCATGCTCGTCGCCGACCGGCCGGGTGTGCTCGCCGAAATTGCGGCGGCCATGCGCGACGCCGGGCTTTCGATCGAGAGTCTGATCCAGCGCGAAGTTGCCGACGGATCGGCGCTGATCGCCATGGTCACGCACGAAGCACGCGAACAAGCTGTAACCGATACCCTCGCTGCGCTCAAAGGCTCCGACAGCCTGCAGGGCGAACCGATGGTCATGCATATATTGGGAGAATGAAATGACGACGCCATCAAGCGCCGCAATGGACCGCGTCCTTGTCCTCGAAATGGTCCGCGTGACCGAGGCTGCCGCCATGGCCGCCGCCGGCATGATCGGCCGTGGTGACGAAAAAGCCGCCGATGCGGCCGCGGTCGAGGCGATGCGGGCCGCGCTCAACGAACTCTATATGGACGGCACCGTCGTGATCGGCGAAGGCGAACGCGACGAGGCGCCGATGCTCTATATCGGCGAAAAGGTCGGCTCGGCACCGGGCAACGGCCCCAAAATCGATATCGCGCTCGATCCGCTCGAAGGCACGACGATCACGGCAAAAGCCGGGCCCAATGCGATGGCGGTGCTGGCCGTGGCGGAAGAAGGCAATCTTCTGAATGCGCCCGACGTTTATATGGAAAAGCTCGCCGTCGGCCCCGGTTATTCGCCCGGCATCATCGATCTGGCCAAATCGCCGACCGACAATGTCCTGGCTGTCGCCCGCGAAAAGGGCGTTCCGGCGGAAGAAATCATCGTCTGCGTGCTCGATCGCCCGCGCCATGAAAAGCTGATTGCAGAGCTTCGCGCGCTCGGCTGCGGCATCATGCTGATCCCCGATGGCGACGTCGCCGGGGTGATTGCGACCACCGATCCCGACACCACGATCGATCTCTATATGGGTTCGGGCGGCGCCCCTGAAGGCGTGCTCGCGGCAGCGGCGCTGCGCTGCGTCGGTGGGCAGTTCAAGGGCCGCCTGCTGTTCCGCAACGATGACGAACGCCTGCGCGCGCGCAAATGGGGGATCGAGGATCTCGACAAGATCTATGATCTTGAGGAACTGGCCAAGGGCGATTGCATCTTTGCCGCCACCGGCGTCACCAGCGGCTCGCTGCTCGAGGGCGTCAAGCGCACCCGCGACGGCAAGATCACCACCGAAAGCGTGGTGATGCGCGCATCGTCGGGAACGGTGCGCTGGGTGAAGAGCGAGCACCGCCGGGGTCAGTAAATCCCCAGCGCCAGCCCTTCGGCCATTGCCGCCCCCAGATCGCGGGCCTTGGCAAGTTCAGTGTCGGCGATGATTTTGGGCGCAAGGATCGCCTCGGGCGTCTGCGCATGGGTGCAGACGATCAGGCTGTCGGCGATGTGTTTCAACCGCCAGCCGGTGGCGATGCGTTCGGCCTGACGAACGGCGTTGCTGCCGTCTGACCCTGCGCACACCAGCAGCGCATAGGGTCGGCCCTCGATCTGCCCGAGGCAGGGATAATAGGCCCGGTCGAAAAACGCCTTCATCACCCCGCTGATCGCGGCGAGATTTTCGGGAAAGGCGAAGATATAGCCATCGGCCTCGAGCAGCGTCTGTGGGTTCGCCTTGTCGGCCTGGAGCATCAGCGTCTTGACGCCCTGCGTTCCGCCCGCGCCCTGCGCCGCCGCCTCTGCCAGTGCCTGCGATCCGCCGGTCAGGCTGTGCCAGATGATCGCGAGCTGCTTCATGCCGCTGCGGCTTCGGCAAGCCGGGGAATGTCTGCAATCCGGGGTTCATGCCCCCATGCGGTAAGCGCCTGCACCAGATCGTTTCCGGCAAGCCCCAGCGAAGCGGTATTGCGCAGCGGATGGACCCACAGCTTCGCCGCCTCCGCAAGTTCGCGGTCGAGCACGATCTGCACTTCGCCGCCGCTGTCGTTGATCGCGCCCAGCGGTGTCACCGACCCCGGCGTCAGCCCCAGCAGCCGCAGCAGATCGTCCGCCTTGCCGAAACTGAGGCGTTTTGATCCGATCGTTGCGGGCAGCGCCTTCAGGTCGACGCGGATGTCGCCGGGCACGGTAACCAGCCAGAAACGGCCATCGACGTCGCGAAGAAACAGGTTTTTGCTGTGCGCGCCGGGCAGGCTGGCGTTGAGTTCGCGACTTTCGTCGACGGTGAACACGGCATGGTGTTCGACCACTTCATAGGCAATGCCGCGCGCCTCCAGCCCGGCATAGAGGCGCGCTTCATTGTCCAATATTCAGCCCCGGTGCAGCGCGCAGAGCTTGTTGCCGGTCGGGTCGCGCAGATAGGCGAGGTAGAGACGGCCGAAACCGCCTTCGCGCCAGCCCGGCGGGTCTTCGATCGCCTTGCCGCCACTGGCAACGCCCGCGGCATGCCATGCGTCTGCCTGTTCGGGTGTCATGGCGAAACCGATAGTGCCGCCATTGGCGCAACTGGCCGGTTCGCCATTGATCGGCGGGGTGACGATGAAAAGCCCGCCATTGTGCATATAGATCAGGCGGCCCTTGTCGTCGGCGATGGCGGGGTTGCCGCCAAATGCCGCGAAGGTCGCGTCATAGAATTTCCTGGCGGCGTCCATATCGTCTGCGCCTACCATGATATGGCTGAACATAGTTTCTCTCCTTGCTTGAAACTCAATAGACCACGACGCTGCGGATGCTTTTGCCCGCGTGCATCAGGTCGAATGCCGTGTTGATCTCTTCAAGACCCATGACATGGGTGATCATCGGATCGATCTCGATCTTGCCCTGCATGTACATGTCGACAATCTTGGGCACGTCGGTGCGCCCCTTGGCCCCGCCAAATGCGGTGCCGCGCCAGTTGCGTCCGGTAACGAGCTGGAACGGACGGGTGGTGATTTCCTTGCCGGCTTCGGCCACGCCGATGATGATCGACGTGCCCCAGCCACGGTGGCAGGCTTCCAATGCAGTGCGCATCACTTCGGTATTGCCGGTGGCGTCGAAGGTATAATCCGCCCCGCCGTCGGTCATCTCGACGATGCGGGCGACCACATCCTCGCGGCTCAATCCCTTGCTGTTGAGGAAGGCGGTCATGCCAAACCTGCGGCCCCATTCCTCGCGATCGGGGTTGATGTCGACGCCGATGATCCGGTTGGCACCGGCAAGCCGCGCGCCCTGGATCACGTTCAGTCCGATGCCGCCCAGCCCGAAGACCACGACATTGTCGCCGACCTGCACCTTCGCCGTGTTGATCACCGCGCCGACGCCGGTGGTCACCCCGCAGCCGATATAGCAGCTCGACTGGAACGGCGCATCTTCACGGATTTTCGCGACCGCGATTTCCGGCAGCACGGTGAAGTTCGAAAAGGTCGAACAGCCCATATAATGGAAGATCGGCTGGCCCTTGTAGGAAAAGCGCGTGGTGCCGTCGGGCATCAGCCCCTGTCCCTGCGTCGCGCGGATCGCGGTGCACAAATTGGTCTTGCCCGAAAGGCAGCTTTTGCACTGGCGGCATTCGGGGGTGTAGAGCGGGATCACATGGTCGCCGGGTTTGACCGAGGTCACGCCTGCGCCCACCTCGCGCACCACGCCTGCACCTTCATGGCCGAGCACGCTGGGGAAGATCCCCTCGCTGTCGAACCCGTCGAGCGTATAGGCGTCGGTGTGGCAGATACCTGTCGCCATGATCTCGACCAGCACCTCGCCCGCCCTGGGGCCTTCCAGATCGAGTTCGACAATCTCGAGCGGCTTTTTGGCTTCAAATGCAACGGCGGCGCGGGTTTTCATCTGCACGGTCTCCAACTTCGTTGTCCTGGCCATATTGAGCCACAGCCCCTGGCGCAACCGCTGAAATCGCCTCCCCGCCTTTCGCTTGCTTGCTCCCGTGGTGCAATGCCATTAGGCCGGGGCTTGAGGGAGGGTTCATGACATTTGCAGAACATGCGCGGCGTTGGCTGCGCGAGCCGCTGGTGCACTTCCTGATAGCGGGGATGGCCATATTCCTCTTTTCCGCCTGGCGGGGGGAAGATGTCGATCCGGAAAGCCGAAGAATCACCATCGACGAAGACCAGGTTTCGCGCCTGGTCGCCGCGTGGGAGCAAACCTGGCAGCGGCCGCCGACACAGGCCGAAATCGATGGCCTCATTCGCGATTCAATTCGCGAAGAAATCTATTACCGTGAAGCCCGGCGGCTGGGGCTCGACGAAGACGATACCGTCATTCGCAGGCGCCTGCGTTCGAAAATGGAGTTTCTTGCCACCGCCGAAATCGAGAATGCGACGCCAGGCGACGCGGTCTTGCAGGCATGGTTTGATCGGAATCCTGCCCGCTATGCGCGCGATGTCCGGTACAGTTTTGACCAGATATATCTGGGCGCCGATGCGCAGTCTTCGGCGGCACCGGCGATATTGGCCCGGTTGGGCAAGGGAAAAGGGGGTAAAGGCGAAGCTTGGCAGCGCCTTGGTCAGCCTATTTCGCTGCCCGCAACGCTCGACAATGCGGATCGCACCGAAATCGCGAAGGTTTTCGGCGAGCAATTTGCCGATGCGCTGGGCGCGCAAAAGCCGGGCGGATGGACGGGGCCGGTGGCCTCGGGCTTCGGCAACCATCTGGTCCGCATTCGTCAGGCAAAGGCCGCATCGGTGCCCAGGCTGGCGGAGATCCGGCAACAGGTCGAAAATGACTGGCGTGCGGCGACGATGGAGGCGCGCAAGGCGCAAGCCTATCAGACATTGCTTGATGGCTACACGATCCGGATTGCCAAGCCGTGATGCGGTGGCTGTGGCTGTTGCTTGCACTGCTTGTCAGTGCACCGGCGGCGGCCGATGAGCTGCGTCCCGGCTATCTGGAATTGACGCAGAAATCGGCACATGACTGGACGCTAGTGTGGAAATCACCGATGCGCGGCGGGGTTACACCCAATACCCGTCCGCTATTGCCAGACGGCTGCCGGGAGAATGGCGATGCGCGTCGCGAGCGGATGCCCGCCGCGC
Organism: Sphingomonadaceae bacterium; assembly: GCA_020847445.1. Classification (GTDB taxonomy): domain Bacteria; phylum Pseudomonadota; class Alphaproteobacteria; order Sphingomonadales; family Sphingomonadaceae; genus Sphingorhabdus_B. The sequence continues at coordinate 15,006 of JADLBY010000179.1, forward strand.
TGATAACCACCGTTCAGGTGCGATGCGCGGACGATGTTTCGGGGAAGCGCATCGGACTCGACGCTTTCTCCGCCGCGCAAACCGATGTGCTGGTCCGTGTCGCACCGCTGAACCGCCCGGTTCAGGTGGTGCGCTTGACGGCCGCGCAGCCGACGGCGGAAATTCGCGCCCGTCCCGATCGCTGGCAGGTTGCGCGAACCTATTTCGTCACCGGTGTGGAGCATATCCTGTTCGGTTATGATCATCTGCTGTTTGTCGTGTCGCTGGTGCTGTTGCTTTCCGGTTTCTGGACCATCGTCAGGGCGGTCACGGCATTTACCGTTGCCCATTCGCTGACGCTGATCGGAACGACATTGGGCCTGCTGGGCCTTCCGCAACGGCCGGTGGAGAGCGTCATCGCACTGTCGATCATGTTTCTGGCGGTTGAAATCGTGAAGAAACAGCCCGGCCAGCCGCGCCTTTCCGAACGCGTGCCCTGGGTCGTGGCTTTCGGCTTCGGGTTGCTGCACGGCTTTGGCTTTGCCGGTGCCCTCAACGAAATCGGCCTGCCTGAGAGCGACGTGCCAACGGCATTGCTGACGTTCAATCTCGGCGTCGAAGCAGGCCAGATTGTCATCGTCGCGATTACCGCAGCCCTGGTCTGGCTGTTGGGCCGGGCTTCGCAGCCGCTGCTCGCACGCGGCATCCGCTGGGCCGCCTATGGCATCGGCACGGTGTCGGCCTTCTGGTTTATCGAGCGCAGCTTCGCATGATCTGATGGTGGCTTATGGCACCAGCACCATCTTCAACGCGCCCGCTTCACGCCGGTCGAACATGTCATAGGCCTCGGCGCCTTTGCTCAAGGGCAGGTGGTGGCTGATATAGCGTTCGGGCTTCAGCCGCCCCGATTGCACCAGCGGGAACAATGCCGGCAAGTCCTCCGGAACCGAACAGGTGCCGACGCGGAAGGTCAGCCCTCCGGCAAAGGCGCGCTCGAGCGGAAAGGCAAAGCGGCGCGACTGCTGGACGCCGATGACCGAGACGGTGCCCCGCGCCCGTACGCAGCGGAGCGCGAAATCGACGGTGGCGTCGCTGCCGACGACCTCGACCGCGCAATCGAGCTTGCGGCCCCTGCTGTCGTCCTTGATCCGCTCCATCGCCTCGTCGGGATGCAGCGCCATCGCACCCACGGCTTCGGCAAGGTCGCGCCGTTCGGATACCGGATCGATCGCGTAAACGACATGCGCGCCCATCACAAAGGCGGCTTCGACGGTCATCAATCCGATAGGGCCCAGGCCAATGACGGCGACGCTGCTGCCGGGGCGGATATCTGCGTTGCGCGCGCCGAACCAGGCGGTCGCCATCGCGTCGGTCATCATCAATGCCTGATCTTCACTGATTCCTTCAGGGATTTTCACGGCATTCATGTCGGCGGCGGGGACGCGGAAGGCTTCGGCCTGCACGCCCTGAAGACGTGCCGAAAGGCCATAGCAACCACTGCCCCCATTCTCGCACGTGTTGACCACGCCAGACAGGCAGGACCGGCAGGCACCGCAGCCGACCGCAGCGGGCATCATCACCCTGTCGCCAACCTTCACCCGCGTCACCGCCCGGCCAATCTCGACCACTTCGCCTACGGCTTCATGGCCGACACAGAAGCCGGTATCGTCCGAAAAGCCATGACCGTGATAGATATGCAGGTCGCTGCCGCAAATCGAACAGGCGGTCATCCGGACAATGGCATCGCGGTCGGATTCGAGTTTCGGATCGTCCATGCTGTCATGCCGGATATCGCGTTCGCCGAAATAGCGCAGGGCCTTCATGCCAATCCTTCCAGTCGATAGAAACGGGCAGCAGTGCCGGCAAACAGATCTGCCTTTTCGTCCGCCGGCGCACCGGCAGCGATCCGTTTGAACGCATTCCACAGCACCGGATATTCGGCACCAAAGCGATCCACGGGAAAGTTGCTTTCGAACATGCAGCGGCTGGCCCCGAACAGTTCGATACAGCATTCGATATAGGGCTTCCATGTGGCCGCCAGCGTTTCGGAGGAGGGCCGGTCGTTCGGCCCCATGCCTTCAAATCCGGGGAAGGGCATGCCCAGACCGCCAAGTTTGACAAAGACATTGGGCAATTCGGCAAGGCGCGCCATGCTGGCCTTCCAGCCTGCGAAACGCTCGTCGCGCGTCCCCGCATAGCGGCCGATCCCGACCGGGGTGCCGACATGGTCGATCACCATCTGCACATCGGGAAATGCGCGGGCGAGATCGACGGTTTCGGGCAATTGCGGTTCAACCACCCAGATATCGAGCGACAGCTTGCGCGCGGCGAAATGCCTCAGCGCCGCGCGCACCTGTGGCGAGGCGCACATATGCGCCGTGGAATGAACCAGCGGCCCCAGCACCGAGCCGTCATCGTCATGCGCCATCATGTGGCGGATACCGCGAAAACGCCCGCCGCCCGCCGCCAGGTGCGCATCGAGGATGGCGGCAACCGCATCGCCAAGCCCCAGATCGGCATGGCCGACTATCCCGGCGCAGGCACGGGTCGCGCCATAGATGCCGCTCGCCGCCATGGCAGCAACGCCGTTGACGAACTCGGTTTCGCCAACCGGCTGCATCGCTTCGGGGCCATCGGCCCGGTAAAATGCGCCGCACTGGACATAGACGGTGCCGATCACATTATGCCCGCTGCCCGTGTCTGCCAGCAATTCGTCGAGCAGGTAGCGCGGGGACTGTCGCAGGATCGCCTCGAACGGATGAGAGATTTCGGCGGGCAGAAATGGCAGCCGCGAGCGCCAGTCCCACAAATGATGGTGCGGATCGATGATCGGCAGTTCCGGTTCGATTATCGCTTCTTTCATATTCTCCGCTCCCGTCCTTGCCAAAAGGGTTCGCGCAGTTTGCGCTTGAATATCTTGCCCGAATCCTCGCGCGGCAGGCTGTCGGCAAAATCGATCCGGCGGGGCACCTTATATCCGGTCAGCACGCGCTTGAGCTCGGCCTGCAATCCATCGGCGGTCAGCGACGCACCGGGCATCGGCTGCACCACCGCCATCACGCTTTCGCCAAATTCTTCGTCGGGAATGCCGAACACCGCGCAGTCGGCAACGCCGGGCAGTTTGTGCAACTCGGCTTCGATCTCGGCGGGATAGATGTTCGCCCCGCCCGAAATGATCATGTCGTTGATCCGGTCGCACAGATAGAGAAAGCCGTCCTGGTCGAAATAGCCCATGTCGCCCGGGGTGATCAGGCCATATTTCTCCATCGAGGCGCGCTTTTCGGGCGCGTTCTGATAGGTGAAGTTGGTGCCGTGGCGGCCTTTTCCAATCACCTCGCCGATGGTGCCGGGTGGCACGTCCTTGCCCTCGGGATCGACGACGCGCAAGGTCACACCCGGCTGGACGCGCCCGACCGATCCGGGATGCTTCAGCCATTCCGCAGACGACAGTCCGGTGACATTGCCCATTTCGGTCGATCCATAATATTCCCAGATCACCGGCCCCCACCATGCGATCCTCGCGCGCTTGACCGGTGGCGGGCAGGGCGCGGCGGCATGGGTGACATATTCGAGGCTGGACAGGTCATATTTGCGCTTCACCGCATCGGGCAGGCGCAGCAGCCGGTTGAACATGATCGGCACCATGTTGAGATGCGTGATCCGTTCCTTTTCGATAAGCGCCAGCAATGCCTCGGCGTCAAAACGCGGGCAGATGATCACTTTGGCACCGACGCGGATCGAGAAGGCGGAATGGGCGTTGGGGGCGCTGTGATAGACCGGCCCGATAACGGCGGTCGTCACCGTCGCAGGGTCGCGTTTTCCTTCCAGAATATCGGTATAGCCATAGGACCAGCCGAGCATGGTGTTGACCGCTTCGGCCTGTTCAGGCGTGAAGGCTGCGCGCCGGACGCCCTTTGGCCTGCCGGTGGTGCCCGATGTGTAGATGATCGTGCTGGGGGCCATTTCCGCCTCGCCCGCAAAGGGGGGCGCTGCGTCCAGCAGTTCGTCCCAGCGCGGCAGTCCGTTCGGCGGAGGAGGCTCGGAAAGCCCGTAAGCCGCGCGGATTTCAGACGGCGTATCGACGATGACGACCTGGACGTCTGCCGGGATTGCCTGCTTGATCGGGGGGTAAAGGTCGGCATGGACCAGCAACAGCTTCACCGCGCTGTCGGTCAGCAGGTAATTCGCCTCGTCGGGTGTATAGTGCCAGTTGACCGGCACCGGATAGATGCCCAGCATCCCTGCGCCGAAGGCGGCCTCGAAATAGGCGATGTCGTTGCGCAGATAGAGGGCGATGCCGTCGCCGGCTTCGATGCCGAAATTCCGGATGACCGTTGCGGCACACCGCGCCCGCGCATCGAATTCCGCCGTCGTCAGTATCCGGGTGCCGCTTTTGATCCAGCCCATCCTTCTCTCCCTCGCGAACTTCAGTAGATGGTATAGCCCCCGTCGATGACGATCGTATCGCCGGTGTGGTTGCGCGATCCGCGGCTGGCGAGATAGACCGCGATTGCCGCGAAATCCGATCCGTCGAGCCAGTCGCCGGTTGGCACACGGCTGATCACCGCCTCGTTGAACTTGTCCCATTCCTGCAGGCCTGCGGTCATGCCCGAACGGGTCCAGCCGGGAAGCACGCTGTTCACGGTGATGCCATAACGGGCAAGTTCGACCGCCATCGCCCGCGCCATGGCAACCACCGCGCCCTTGCTCGCGCCATAATGTTCGTTGCGCGCCGCACCGTGGATCGCGGAAGTGGAGGAGATGGCAACCAGCGAGCCGCCGCCATCGCCCGCCTTATGCCGCTCGATCATGTGGCGGGCCGCTTCGCGCAGGGTGAAAAGCACGCCATGGATGTTCACATCCTCGATCTTGCGGAAATCCTCGACGCTGATGTCGAACAGGCTTTTGCGCGAGATCGAGATGCCGGCATTGGCAATCGCCTGATCGAGCCTGCCAAATTCGGCGATGATCGCCTCGATGCCCTGTGCGACCGCCGCCTCGTCCGAAACGTCGACCTTTGCCGCGCGCACCTCGCCGCCATGCGCGCGCAGCTTTTCGGCCGCCTCTGCGTTGCGGTCGGCATTGGTGCCCCAGATGACCACCGTCGCCCCGTGCGCGGCAAGTCCGTCCGCCATGCCAAGGCCGATGCCGTTATTGCCGCCGGTGACCAGTGCTACCTTGCCGGTCAGATCGAAAAGCGATGCCATATGCCCCTCCTCAACGCTCGTTCATCGCGACATATTCCTTGATCTTCGACTTGCCGAGCTGGCTCATATGCACCTCGTCCGGGCCGTCGGCGATGCGCACAAAGCGGTTCAGCGTGAAGAAGCGCGCAATCGGCGTATCGTCCGAAACGCCCATCCCGCCATGCACCTGGATGGCGCGGTCGCACACCGTCTGCGCCATTTGCGGCGCAACGACCTTGATCGCGGCGATCAGGTCTTTCGCTACCTTGTTGCCATAGCGATCCATCGCGTCGGCGGCCTTCAGCGTCAGCAGCCGCGACATTTCGATCTCGCAAAAGCTCTTCGCCACATCCTGCCGGATCGACGACTGGTCGGCCAGTTTCCTGCCGAAGGCGACACGGCTGTCGGCCCGGCGCGCCATGATCTCCAGCGCGCGCTGGGCCTGCCCGATCGAGCGCATGCAGTGATGGATGCGGCCCGGCCCGAGCCGACCCTGGGCAATCTCGAACCCGCGACCCTCGCCGAGGATCAGATTGCCCCTGGGCACACGCACATTGTCAAAGCGAAGCTCGCATTCGCCGCCCGGCGAATTGTGGCTGCCAAATACAGTCAGGTGGCGCACTATGGTGATGCCCGGGGTGTCAGGTTCGACCAGGATTTGCGAATGCTGGGCGTGGCGGGGGGCGTTGAAATCGGTCTTGCCCATCACGATCCAGATATCGCAGCGCGGGTGCATCGCGTTCGAAATCCACCATTTGCGACCGTTGATGACATATTCGTCGCCATCGGGTGTGATCGACAGCTCCAAATTGGTTGCGTCGGAAGAGGCGACCTGCGGCTCGGTCATCACATAGGCTGACCGGATTTCGCCGTTGAGCAACGGTTTCAGCCACTTTTCCTGCTGTTCGGGCGAACCATATTTGGCCAGCACTTCCATATTGCCCGTGTCAGGGGCGGAACAGTTGAAGACCTGGCTAGACCAGGGCACGCGACCGAGCAGTTCGGCAATCGGGGCATATTCCAGATTGGTCAGGCCGGGGGAGAAGGCCCCATATTCATGCGGCAGGAATAGGTTCCACAGGTCGAGAGCTTTTGCCTTCGCCTTCAGCTCCTCCATCTTCGGCCATTCCTTCCAGATATTGGCCGGATCGGTCACGAAATCATGATAGTCTTCCTCATTCGGATAGACATGCTCGTCCATGAAGGCCTGTATCCGGGAAAGCAGCCCCTTGACCTTGTCGCTATGTTCGAAATCCATGGAAAATCCTTTCAGAGGGAAAGCCCGCCATCCACGATCAGCGTATGACCGGTGACGTAGGAGGCGAGCGGGGAGGCAAGGAAAATGGCCGCACCTGCCATGTCGGCGGGCAGGCCCATGCGGCGTTGCGGGATATTGGCGAGCGCCCCGGCCAGCCGTTCGGGGCTTTGCGTGGTCACCTTGGTCAGCTTGGTATCGACCAGACCGGGGGCAAGGCCGTTGACGCGGATTCCTTCCGGCCCCCAGGCCTGGCCCAGCGTCTTGGTCAGGCTGATCGCGCCTGCCTTGGATGCGGCATAGGCCGGGTTGCCGATATTGGCCTTCAGCCCCGAAATCGAACTGACGATGATGACGCTGCCCCGGCTTTCGAGCAGCTGCGGTTTGAACTTGCGCGCGATGTGCATCAGGCTGTCCAGATTGACGGCCATCACCCGATCCCAGCCGGGCCGTTCAAACTCGCCGCGCTTGTAAACGACGGTGCCCTGGCACAGCACGAGAACGTCGAGCCTATCGAAGGGCGCGGGTGCGGCCTCGATCGCATCGGGATCTCCGGCATCGACGCAGCTATATCCCAGCCCGGCCAGATCGGAACCATCGGCGGGGTCATAGTCCGCCGCGTTCGCACGCGTGCCCCACACATGCACCCGGGCTCCGCGGTCGGCAAAACCATGGGCAATGCCGTTGCCAATTCCGCTCGATCCGCCGACAACCAATATGTTCCGGCCGGTGAAATCGGTGTCGTTGGCCATGGAAAATTCCTTTCAGTTGATGCGCCGCAGCGCGCGTTCGAAAAGGTGGATGGTGTGCGCGTGCAACCGGTCGCCGGTTTCGCGCGGCGCCTTGCCCGCACAGGCACGCGCATGCGTGCCTTCGAGGATGATGCCCAGCTTGTAACAGGCAAGCACGGCATACCAGTCAAAATCGGCCAGATCGCGCCCTGTCAGCGCCGCATAATGCGCCACCAGTTCGTCCGGTGTGGCAAAGCTGTCCCACGGTGCGACCGCGACGTCGGTCGCGTGCGGACTGCCATTTTCAGGCCAGGTCGCGACGAGCCAGCCCAGATCGAGCAGCGGATCGCCCAGCGTGCACAATTCCCAGTCGACCACCGCCGCCAATTCGCCGCTGTCGTAGCGGAACAGCACATTGGCGAAATGGAAGTCGCCATGGATGATTCCCGGCTGGAACCCGGCGGGCCTATGCGCGTCGAGCCATTGCGCGACCTGTTCGACCCCCGGAATGGCATCCGGGCCGGTCCAGCCCGGCATTTCCGAATAGCTGGCCAGTTGCGACGCCCAGCGCCCGACCTGCCGGTCGATCCAGTTGTCGAGCCTGCCAAAGCCTTCGAGCCCGACCGCACGATAATCGACGCGGCTGAGCGCGGCTATGGCCTCGACCATGGCCAGCCCCATGCGGCGACGGATGGCTGCATCGCCCGCATGCAGCGCGGGCAGCCCCTGCGCCGCATTGAAGCCTTCGATCGGCTCCATCAGATAGAAGGCCGCCTCGATGACCTTGTCGTCGGGGCAGGCGGCAATCAGTTCCGGATGCGGAACGTCGCTGCCTTTGAGCGCGGCCAGAATATGGGCTTCGCGGCGCATGGTTTCATTCGAATTGGCCCGCAGGACGGGTGGCGGGCGGCGCAGGATATAGCTGCGGCCAGCACGGCTGAATCGCAGCAATATATTCTGTGTGCCGCCCGCCAAAGTGGTGGCATCGGCGATGGGGCCCTCTCCTAGCCCCTGCCGGTCCATCCACTGCTGAAGCGCGTCGAGATCGACTCCGTCGATCATCCTCTCACGAATCCCCTTTTCATTTATCCAAATGGATAATGCGGTTGACGTAGGCGGGAGTCAAGCCTAGCCTGAATATATGGCGAGTACGGCCCCGAAGGCGCGCAGCGAGGCTGCAGAACATCTGAAGGCGGTCGCGCTGCGCCTGTTCGCTGAACGCGGGATTGACGGCGTCACGGTGCGTCAGATTGCGGAAGCCGCCGGGCAGAAAAATCATGCGGTAGTCGGCTATTATTTCGGATCGAAAGAAGCGCTGGTGCGCGAACTGATTGTGGATGGCGCGCGCGCGATTGACCTGCGGCGCAACGCGTGGCTCGATCGTTGCGAGGCAAAAGGTGGGCCGCACAGCGTGGCCGAAGTGATCAGCGCGATGATCGAAACCTCGCTCGATCCGGATGCAGCCCCCGGCGATGAAAGCTTCAACCGCTTTTTCACCCTGCTGGGCCTGTCGCACCGTGCCTTTTTCATGGAGGCGCTCGAGGATCGATGGAATACGGGCTACCAGCGCTGTCTGGCCCATCTGCGCCGGTTGATGCCCGACATGGCGGCGGCAAAGAAGAATGAGCGTTTCGTCTTCCTCGGTGCCACGCTCGGCGCGGTCCTGTCGGCGCGCGAAAGCGAACTGGCCGACAGGTCACGGCCGCATCATATGTGGCAATCTGCCGGTACGCTGAAACATGCGGCGCAGGTCATCGCTGCCATGATCGAGGCGCCGCCAACCACAGCCTGAGATGCGCATCGGCGGCGGCGGTGGCGCCGGGCGCTGACTCTATCGGGCCGGGATGCAATATTCGATTTTTCTTTGTTCGCCCAAACGGCTAAGCTGGCGCGCAAAGGAGTGAATGAATGGCCGATTTCGATTTCGCACTTGGCGAAAATGCGGAGATGATCCGCGAGACAACCTACCGCTTTTCGACCGACAAGATCGCTCCGCTAGCCGCCAAAATCGACGCAGAGGACTGGTTCCCGCGCGATGAATTGTGGACCGCCATGGGCGACCTCGGCCTGCACGGGATCACTGTCGCCGAAGAAGATGGCGGGCTAGGCCTGGGATATCTGGAACATGTGGTCGCGGTGGAGGAGGTCAGCCGCGCCTCGGCCTCGATCGGGCTGTCTTATGGTGCGCATTCGAACCTGTGCGTCAACCAGATCCGCCGCTGGGCGAATCCCGAACAGAAGGCGAAATATCTGCCAAAGCTGGTCTCGGGCGAACATGTCGGCAGTCTGGCCATGTCGGAGGCAGGCGCGGGGTCGGATGTCGTTTCGATGAAGCTGAAGGCCGACAATGTTCAGGGTGGCTTCGTGCTGAATGGCACCAAATACTGGATCACCAATGCGCCCTATGCGGACACGCTTGTCGTCTATGCAAAAACCGCACCCGAAGCCGGTTCGCGCGGGATAACCGCCTTCCTCATCGAAAAGGATTTCCAGGGCTTCAGCATCGGCCAGAAGATCGAAAAGGTTGGCATGCGGGGTTCGCCTACGGCCGAGCTGGTGTTCGACGATTGCTTCGTTCCCGAAGAAAATGTGATGGGGCCGCTGCATGGCGGGGTGGGTGTGCTGATGAGCGGGCTCGACTATGAACGGGTGGTGCTCGCCGGGCTCCAACTGGGCGTGATGCAGGCCTGTCTCGACGTGGTGCTGCCCTACGTTCGCGACCGCAAGCAGTTTGGCAAGGCCATTGGCAGCTTTCAGCTGATGCAGGCCAAGGTGGCCGACATGTATGTCGCGCTCAATGCGGCGCGCAGCTATGTCTATAATGTGGCGCGGGCCTGTGATGCCGGCCGGACCACGCGTTTCGATGCAGCGGGCGCGATCCTTCTCGCCAGCGAAAGCGCGGTCAAGGTGGCCGGCGAAGCGATTCAGGCGCTGGGGGGCGCTGGCTATACCAGGGATTGGCCGGTCGAACGCTATTGGCGCGATGCGAAACTGCTCGATATCGGCGCCGGAACAAACGAAATCCGCCGCATGCTGATCGGGCGGGAACTGATCGGGGCGGCAGGATAGGGCCGATGCCTGCAACCGGGGAGAAGACGATGCACGAGCACGATACGCCCGAAGGCCGAAAGGCCGTGTTCCGTGCGCTGATCGATTGCTACGCCCGCGCCGATGTCGAGGCGATGGCGGCGCTGATTGCGCCCGATTACCGCGGCCACACCTCAGCCGGGCCGCGCGACTGGGCCGAGTTCCGGCAGTCAATCCTCAACTTCCACGCCCTGTTCGACTATGCGCCCGATTCCTTCGTGGTCGAGGACCAGTTCGTGGATGGCGAGAAGGTCGCGACGCGTATGACCTGCACGGTGCGCAGCAAGGAAACTGCAGAGCCGATGACGATGATCGGCATCAACCTGGCGGTGATCCGCAGCGGACAGATTGTCGAGGAATGGAACACCTGGGAGATGGTCGCCGCACCCGAGAGCCTGTCGGTGCAGGGGGCCACGTGATCCGAATGACGGAGAATAACTGTAAATGACCGCCCCCACCCTTGCCACCAAGCTCGACCGCGAGAGCCCTGAGGCCAAGAACCGGTATGCACACAACCGCGCGCTTGCGGAGGAACTGCGCGCCCGGGTGGCGCAGGCGGCGCGTGGCGGGTCTGAACAGCATCGCGAACGGCATGTCGCGCGCGGCAAACTCCTCCCGCGCGATCGTGTCGAGCGGCTGCTCGATCCCGGCGCGCCCTTTCTCGAAATCGGCCAGCTCGCGGCGAACGGCATGTATGAAGGCGATGTGCATGGTGCGTCGCTGATCACCGGCATTGGCCGGGTGTCGGGTCGCGAGTGCATGATCGTGTGCAACGATGCGACGGTGAAGGGCGGAACCTATTATCCGATGACGGTGAAAAAGCATCTGCGCGCGCAGGAGATTGCGCTCGAAAACCGGCTGCCGTGCATCTATCTGGTCGACAGTGGCGGCGCGAACCTGCCGCATCAGGCCGAGGTGTTCCCAGACCGGGAGCATTTCGGGCGGATATTCTTCAACCAGGCGAATATGTCGGCGCGCGCGATCCCGCAGATCGCCTGTGTGATGGGCAGTTGCACCGCAGGCGGCGCCTATGTTCCCGCCATGTCCGACGAGACGGTGATCGTGCGCGAGCAGGGCACGATCTTCCTCGCCGGACCGCCGCTGGTAAAGGCGGCAACGGGTGAGGAAATCAGCGCCGAGGATCTGGGCGGCGGCGATCTGCACGCCAGGAAATCGGGCGTGGTCGACCATCTGGCGGATGATGACGAACATGCGCTGACGATCGTGCGCGATATCGTCAGCCATCTCGGCACAAAAATAGGGACAGTCCCTATTTTTCAAGAACCGCGCCCGCCCAAATATGATCCGCAGGAACTTTACGGCATCATCCCCGAAGATGTCCGCGCGCCCTATGACGTGCATGAGGTGATAGCGCGGCTGGTCGACGCATCCGAATTTCATGAATTCAAGACGCTCTATGGCAGCACGCTGGTCTGCGGCTTTGCGCATATCTGGGGAATGCCGGTCGCGATCCTCGCCAACAATGGCGTGCTGTTCAGCGAGAGCGCGCAAAAGGGCGCGCATTTCATAGAGCTGGCGCAGCAGCGCAAAATCCCTTTGCTGTTTCTGCAGAATATCAGCGGGTTCATGGTCGGCGGCAAATATGAGGCGGAAGGGATCGCCAAGCATGGTGCAAAGCTCGTCACCGCCGTCGCCACCGCGACCGTACCCAAGGTGACGGTGCTGATCGGCGGCAGCTTCGGCGCGGGCAATTATGGCATGTGCGGGCGCGCCTACAGCCCCCGCTTCCTGTTCAGCTGGCCCAATAGCCGGATCAGCGTGATGGGCGGTGAGCAGGCAGCAAGCGTGCTGGCGACCGTCCACCGCGACGCCGACAAATGGACGCCCGAGGAGGCCGAAGCCTTCAAGGCGCCGATCCGCCAGAAATATGAGGATGAGGGCAATCCCTATCACGCGACGGCGAGGCTGTGGGACGATGGCATCATCGACCCCGCGCAGACGCGCGACGTGCTGGGGCTCGCCTTTGCGGCGACGCTGAACGCGCCGGTAGAGGAGCATGGGTTCGGCGTGTTCAGGATGTGATGGCGATGGGACTGTTTGGCAAACTATTCTCAAAATCGCCCGGCCCGGCAACGATGACGCTCGAAGGCGAAGGCCTCTCGCCACTGAGCAATCCGACTGAAGATGATGTCCGTCAGGCGGTATTGGGGCTTGCACGATCAGGCACATCATTCGTGTCGTTGGCAGACGAGACCGGGAACTATGTACAGGTCGCCGGTAGCCGTCCGTGGTGCGTGCTCGAGCGGAGACAGGTCGCGCCTCCGCTTCACGAGCGCGCTTTTCAAGAAACGCCGTCTCCAAAATATGCAGATGGGGCGAAGATCAGCACCGGAGCTGGAGACATTATAATGAAGTCGGACGAGTGGTTCCTATTGAAGGACGCCGCTGATGTGTTCGTTGCTTTTCTAAATCGGCAAGCGCCACCCGTGCACATTCAGTGGCGCTCCTTGAACGAGATGCTAGGTCTATGATCCAATCCCTCCTCATCGCCAATCGCGGCGAAATCGCCTGCCGGATCATCCGCACCGCACGGGCCATGGGTATCCGCACCATTGCGGTCTATTCGGACGCTGATGCCAACGCGCTGCATGTGCAAATGGCCGACGATGCCGTGCATATCGGTCCCTCTGCGGCACGTGAAAGCTATCTGGTGGGTGACAAGATCATCGACATTGCCCGCGCCACCGGTGCGGAGGCGATCCATCCGGGCTATGGGTTCCTTTCCGAAAATGCCGAGTTTGCGCAGCGTGTGATCAGCGCGGGGCTGGTCTGGGTCGGGCCCAATCCGGCGAGTATTACCGCGATGGGCCTGAAAGATGCGGCGAAGCAGTTGATGCAGCAGGCAGGCGTGCCGGTGACGCCGGGCTATATGGGCAGCAATCAGGATCCGGGGTTCCTCTCGATCCAGGCCGATGGCATTGGCTATCCGGTGCTGATCAAGGCGGTTGCAGGCGGCGGTGGCAAGGGGATGCGGCTGGTCGAACGGCCAGAGCAGTTCGCCGATGCCCTTGCCAGTTGCAGGCGTGAGGCGGCGGCCAGTTTTGGCAACGATCATGTGCTGATCGAAAAATATATCCAGCGCCCGCGCCATATCGAGGTGCAGGTGTTTGGCGACAGCCACGGCCAGATCGTCCACCTGTTCGAACGCGATTGCTCGCTCCAGCGCCGCCACCAGAAGGTGATCGAGGAAGCCCCCGCGCCGGGGATGGATGCCGAAACGCGCGCGGCATTGTGCGCGGCCGCGGTGCGCGCGGCCAAGGCGGTCGATTATGTCGGCGCGGGCACGATCGAATTCATCGCCGATGCCTCCTCAGGGCTGCGCGCCGACCGCATCTGGTTCATGGAAATGAACACAAGGCTACAGGTCGAACATCCGGTGACCGAGGCGATTACCGGGGTCGATCTGGTCGAATGGCAGTTGCGCATCGCGAGCGGCGAACGCCTGCCGCTTCACCAGGATCAGCTTGGCATCAACGGCTGGGCAATGGAGGCGCGGCTCTATGCCGAGGATCCCGAAAAGGGCTTCCTCCCCTCCATAGGCAGGCTTGAGCATCTGGTGCTCCCCGACAATGTGCGCGTCGATACCGGGGTGGAGCAGGGGGGCGAAGTCTCCCCCTATTACGACCCGATGATCGCCAAGCTGATCGCGCATGGCGCGTTCCGCGATGACGCCATTGCGAGGCTGGAGGCTGGCATCGACGATACCGAAGTCTGGCCGGTAAAGACCAATGCGGGCTTTCTTGGCAATCTGCTGCGCCATCCCGAATTCCTTTCGGGCGATGTCGATACCGGCCTGATCGGGCGCGATGGCGACGAACTGGTCCATCCGATCGAGGCCGAAGTCGACGAGCTGACCGAGGTTGCCGTGCTGCTCGCGGCCAGCCCGGGCGAAGGGCCGTGGAGCGGTGCGCTCGGCTTCCGCATGAACGCCGCGCCCCATGCAGTCGTCCGGCTGCGCGACGATGCGGGCACGGTGTATCAGGTGCCGCTCGCCGAGGTGAATGCCGCCGAACCTGCGCGCGACGTGCTTGCTTTCACCGGTGGTTTTGCCCGCCGCTATACGCTCGACCGGCACGAAGGCGGCGGCCATCATGGTGCGCATGATGGCGACATAGTCTCGCCGATGCCGGGGCGCATCATCGCCGTCGAGGTGACGGCGGGCCAGACGGTGGCCAAAGGGCAGAAACTGCTCACCCTCGAAGCGATGAAGATGGAGCACACACTGACCGCCCCGTTTGACGGGGTGGTCGCGGAACTGAACGCCCAGGCGGGAGCGCAGGTGCAGGTGGAGGCGCTGCTGGCACGCATTGAAAGCGCGGGCTGAACGTACTGCGCCCATAGGAGGGGGCGGGAAAATGGCGGAGACGGAGGGATTCGAACCCTCGATGGGCTTTTGACCCATACTCACTTTCCAGGCGAGCGCCTTCGACCACTCGGCCACGTCTCCGCATCCTGGAACCGCGCGCCCTATCTTGAGAATGCCGCTTTCGCAAGCGCCGATGCTTTGCAATAAGGCGGTATGATCAAAAAGCCTGTCCTGCTCGCCTGCGCCGTCGCCCTTGCTGCCCTCCCGCTATATGCCCAGGAGGGAAAGCCCGAATATCCCTCGCCGCCCGAAATCGTCGCCAAGGCGAAGGCGGAGGAGTGGGTGGCGATCGCGCCAGCGGACCTTCTCGTGATGGACCTCGCGCCCGATGCCAAGGGCAGGGCGCGCCGTGTGGTCATCCAGTTGATGCCAGCGCCTTTCAGCCAGGGCTGGGTCGGCAATATCCGCAAGCTCGCGGCAGCGAAATGGTGGGATGGCACCAGCATCAACCGTGTGCAGGACAATTATGTCGTGCAATGGGGTGATGCGACTGAGAAAAAAGCGCTGCCCGAGGGTTTGGCGGTGGTGCCGGAGAGTGAGTATATTTCAAAAGTCGATCACGTTTTGATCGGCACTGGGCCGACGATCCATGAGCCCGATATTCGGCTCGTTCAGACGTCGGATCGGTACGCAGCAGGATCTGGATTTACAGCGGGCTGGGCAGTCGCGTTTGATAGAGGTCACGGCCGGTTTTCCAAACGTGATTTGGCCAAAAATCCACAATCCGACATTTCTGCCGCGTGGCCCGTCCATTGCTATGGTATGGTCGGCGTCGGTCGCAACCTGTCACCCGATACCGGCAGCGGGGCGGAACTTTACACCGTTATCGGCCATGCGCCGCGCCATCTCGATCGCAATATCGCGCTGGTCGGGCGCGTGATCGAGGGGATCGAGTATCTTTCCTCGCTTCCGCGCGGCACGGGACCATTGGGCTTTTACGACAAGGAAGAGGAGCGGGTTCCGATCGCGTCGATCCGGCTGGCGAGCGAAATGCCGCCTGCTGCCGATCTGAAATTTGAATATCTCTCGACCGAAAGCGAGAGCTTCGCCGCCTATGCCGATGCGCGGGCCAACCGGCGTGATGCCTTTTTCAATGTTCCGGCCGGTGGCGCGGATATCTGCAACATTCCGGTTCCGGTGCGGCGGAAGGCAGAGTGAGCGAAAGCATCGAGACGACCACCGCGCTCTGGATCTGGTCCAATGGCGAGGCCCCGGCAAGCTGGCATTTCCTGACCATTGACGGGGACGCCGCCGACGCGATCCGCGCGACCGCGCTGATGCGGCGGCTGGAGGGTGGCCAGCGGCGCGGCTGGGGCTCGATCCGCGTTACCGCGACGGTCGGCGATAGCTGCTGGCAGACCTCGGTCTTTCCCAGCAAGGAAAATGGCGGCTATCTGCTTCCGGTGAAGGCAGCCGTGCGCAAGGCCGAGGGGTTGATCGCGGGCGACGAGGTGACGGTCCGGCTCGTCTATTGAGCAACCGCTATTTCAGTTTTTGCCGGGATCCTTGTCCGTCAGTACGGCAAACAGCATCACCAGCAGAAACGCCACCACCATTCCGGTAAAAATGGCGACAGGAAGGATTGAAAGATCGGACATACAGGCTCCATTATTTTTTGACGGTCTGTATTTGTGCCAAATAGGGGCCGGGTTCCTTGATTTTGGTCAAATGGCCAAAACACGCTTTACTACATCTTTAGTTTTACTAGTGTAGCAGCCAGATCAACAAGTCGCGTTGGTTCACACGGGGGACGGCATTGCCGGAATGGAGCGACAATGGAGGCTGATGACAAGCGACAGGGTGACCGTCGCGACAGCGTTGAGCGGCGTTCGGGAATAGAACGGCGCCAGAAAGGCGATCCGTCCTATAAGGGTCCGGAACGACGTTCGGGTCACGACCGGCGATCGGGTGCAGATCGGCGATCCGGCGGCGACCGGCGTTCGGAAGCGCGAACCTCGACAGATTGAGCTTTCGCCCCCGGCGCTGATGCGGCAAGGAAAGGCGTGACCCTTTCCTGCCGCCTCGATCTTCCCTCCGACGCCATAGCCCGCCATTTTGGCACCGATGCAGGGCCCGATCCCTGGGGTGGCGGCGCAATCCAGCCCGGCCAGTTCGCGCCGGTGATCGTGCGATCAGGTGCAACCGGCCAAAAGGTCATCCGCCCGATGCATTGGGGCTATCCATCCCCCGGACAGTCGACCGAAGCCGCATTGCCGGGAACCATGCGCTGGGTCAGCCATGTCAGGAACCTTGAAAGCCCGTTCTGGATCGGCAATTTGCGCCATGTCCAGTTGCGCTGCCTGATCCCGCTGACGTCTTTCACGCTGGTCGCGGGTCGAAAGGGCAGGCGGCTGACCTGCAGCATTGAACATAGCCCCCTTTTCGCGGTGGCCGGAATCTGGCGCGACCTGACCGACATGCCGGTATTTGCCATGCTGACGACCGCGCCCGGCCATGCGCTGTTGCCGGTGGAGGGCGGCGCAGCACCAACGGCCATGCCCGCCATGCTCGACCAAGCCGGGCAGGAGCGATGGCTGGAGGCGGACTGGAAGGAAGCCGCCGCGCTGATCGCGCCCTATGGCCGTGCTGACCTGCTTGTCGCGGAAGGCGGCTGACCGGGCAACAACATCCGCTCGCTTTTCAACGCCGGCTGCGCGATAGCCAGCGCATGTGTGTCGTCGCCGTCGCCCTTGATTGCCATTCGCGCTGGAAGCTCGTGCTTGCCGGAAATCGCGACGAATTTCACGCGCGCGCCGCCGATCCGCTGGCGCGCTGGGCGGAGGCGCCGCATGTGATCGGCGGGCGCGACCGCCAGGCTGGCGGCGGCTGGCTGGGGGTGAGCGACGCGGGGCGGCTGGCGGTCGTCACCAATATCCGCAATCCCGGTGGCCCTGATCCGGCCAAGGCATCGCGGGGTGCGCTGGTCGGGGACTGGTTGATGGCAGCCCGCCAGCCGGTGCTCTCGGCGCTGTCCGGTTTCAATCCCTTCAACCTGTTGCTGATCGGCCCCGATGGCGCAGAGCTGCTGTCGAACCTGCCAGTGCCGCAACGCCAGCCACTGGCACCGGGCATTCATGGGCTGTCCAACGGCCACCCCGGTGAACCCTGGCCGCGGCGCAGCACGGCCGAGGCGGCGCTCGCCAGCTGGATGGCGCGCAATGCCGGACCGGAAGAGCTGTTCGGACTGCTGCGCGATGAAAGCCTGCTCGACGACGGCGGTGTGCCGATCTTCATCAGGGCGCCGGATTATGGAACAAGGTGCAGCACCGTGGTGCTGGTCGACCATGATGGCAAAGGCAGCATTGCCGAACGCCGTTTCCATCCCGACGGCAGCGATGCGGGCGAGACGCGGATCGACTTCCGCTGGTAGCAGCGCCTATTTCTTCCGCAGCGCTTCTGCCAATGCCAAGGCGGTGTTGAGCTGTCCGATCAGCGCGCCCGCCTCTGCCCGGCGGATCGTGGGCTTGTCGCTGCCGCGCGCATAGGCTTCTATGCTCAGATAATCGCCCGGCTTCATACCGTTGATGATCGCGACGAATTCCGGGCCTTCGAACATCAGCGATCGGAGATACTGGATATAGGCCATGTTCGCCTTGTTCCAGTGCAGCTCCATTGCCTTGCCCGCGCTGTTGTAAAGCTTCACCGGCCTGTCGGCGTCCATCATCCCGTTGCCATCGCTGAACAGCGCCGGATAAACCTCCAGCCCCGCAACCTGACCTTCCTGTGCGGCCAGCGCGATCAATCGCAAATTCGCCGCAGCATCGACGCCCGCCTCGCATCGGGCGGACCGGGTGCCGATCGATGGCCAGCTGCAGCGGAAATCGGTGGCGCCCGGGCTTTCGATGCTGCGGTGCGGTGTGCGATTCGGGCCGAGCGCGATGGCGACGCTGCTTTCATTATACACGATCCGGCCGGGCGTCCCCTGCAGGACGAAATCCTCAGACCGCATCACGACAATATTGGCCTCGGCCTGGTCGAGCGTTTCGGCACAGCCCATATGGCCGCCCAGCAAAGGGCCGGTCATTGCGGTTGGGATAGGGGTGCGCTTCACCAATGCCCTGGCCGTGGCGATTGCGGCATGTTCGACAGACAGCGGGGCCGTTTCTGCACATGTCAGCGGGGGCAGGCCGGTGGCGCTGTAAACGGGGGCGCTGGGTGTTTCTGCCAGAAGCGGGGCTGCAAAAGCCAGCGCAGCGATCGCGGCCAGCGCCGCCTTTGGGGGAAATGTCATAAACCCTGTCACTCCGCAGGACGCGCGACCCGATACGCCTGCTGCAGCGCTTGTTGCCACACGACCCGGGGCGGAGCAACAAGACGTCGCCTTTTTGCATTGTTTCCGGCGTCCCACCGCCTAATCTGGTAGGCGGAAACTCCGGGAGCAGCGCACATCCATGGCAGGCCATCGCATCTACACAACCAGCTTTGCCAGCGTCTATCCGCATTATGTCGCCAAGGCCGAGCGCAAGGGGCGGACGCAGGCGGAGGTTGATGCAATAATCTGCTGGCTCACCGGCTATTCGCCCGCGATGCTGGTCGAAAAAATCGGTGACTTGACCGATTTTGAAGGGTTTTTCGCTGCAGCCCCGCGCATGAACCCTGCGCGCCTGTTCGTCACCGGCAGTGTGTGCGGGGTGAAGGTGCAGGCGGTGGAGGAACCGCTGATGCGCGAGATACGCATTCTCGACAAGCTGGTCGACGAATTGGCGAAGGGTCGGTCCATGGCCAAAATCCTGCGAGAACCGGCGTGAAGGCGCTGGCTGTCCTGATCGGCGGCGTCTTTCTGGGCGCAGCCGCGCTGCAGGCGCAGCAAAGGGTCGATCTGCCCAAACCCGTCCGGGTCGAACCCGCGCCGATGCCCGCCTTACCCCCCGCGGTGATCGACGATACGCTGGCCATCGGCGGGCAGCAGATCGACGCCGCCAAGGTGCGCAGCCGGATGACCGTGGCGGTGCAGGTGAACGGGCATGGGCCGTATCGCTTTGTCGTCGATAGCGGTGCCGACAGTTCGGTCATCGGTGCGCGCGTCGCGCAGGCGCAGCAATTGCCCGCAGGCAGGCCGGTGACGCTGAACGGCATGACCGGCAGCAGCGTGGTTCCGCGCGTGCTGGTGGACGAACTGGGGCTCGGGCCGGTGGGGGTTTCGGATCTGGAGCTTCCGGTTCTGCAAGAGGCCGATCTGGGCGGCGACGGTATGCTGGGCATCGATGCACTCGCCGAGCAGCGGCTGATGCTCGATTTCGAAAAGCGGCAGATTTCGGTCGAGGATGCGAGCAAGCCGCTGCCGCGCATGGATGGCGAGATTGTCGTCACCGCAAGGCGGCGGCGCGGCCAGTTGATCCTGACGCAGGCCAAGGCCAATGGCCGCCAGGTGGAGGCGGTGATCGACACCGGCACCGAAATCACCATCGGCAATTCGGCGTTGCGCGAATTTCTGGTCCGGCGGCGCGGCGCGGCCATGGAAAAGGTTGAGATTATCGGGGTGACGGGGGCCAAATCCGAACTGGAAATCGCCCGCGTTGCCGAAATCCGCCTGGGCAGCGTGATCCTGCGCAATGTGCCGATCGCTTTTGCCGATGTCCCGCCGTTCGAGGTGTTTGGCCTGTCGAAGCAGCCCGCCTTGCTGCTGGGCACCGACCTGATGGAGGTATTCCGCCGGGTCAGCCTCGATTTTCGTGCGCGCAAGGTGCGCTTTCAGCTCCGCCGATGCCAGTCGACCGGCTTTGTCATCAACACATCCCCGCTCAACACCACCATGTCGCGACTGGGGGTGCAGCAGGGCACGGTCGAGGCCTGCAAGCGGTAGGGCGAAGCCTAGCTGGCCAGCAACAAGCCGCCGCCAATGGCGAGCAACATGCCCTGCAAAATGGCAATGCCGTGCAGCGTCGAACTGAAAGGCTGTTTGCGCGTCTTGTGGCGAAACAGCATTCGACCGGCATAGGCCCCCGGCGTGCCGCCGACACAGGCCAGCATCAACAATGTCGATTCCGCAATCCGCCAGCTTCCGGCCTCTGCCTTCATCTTGTCGATTCCGAAGGCGGCAAAGGCAGCGAAGTTGATGCCGATGAAAGCGGTTGCGAGATTCGCGGGAGAGGCGAGGGCAAGCAGGGCCATATCCTCCATAATAGCGCCAACTTCCTGCGCCGATAGCCGAAACGGAGCAGCCATGTTTTGGCAGATGATTGACGGACGGATAAAGCAGGCATAGCCTGTCCGGACCGCCGGTTATCCAGCCGGCGTATTGCCGCTCCCGGGTGGCAAGGGTGGTGGATCATGACGAACGTGACGCCCTTCAGGCGAAGGCGGCGCTTGCCTGCGCGCGGGCAGGGCAGGCCGACGGGGGCATGGGACAATTTCAACAAGCCAAAACCGCTGCCGGTCTGGACCAAGGCGGCGCTGGCCTTTGGCTGTGCGATCGTTGTCGGGCAACTCGGAATCTGGCAGTATCGCGACTATGCGGCGGCGGTGGAGGCCAACCCGCAGGCGGGCATGAGTCAGCTGTTCGCCGCGCCCACCGCCGGCGACAGTGAAATCGCCGCGTTCGGTTTCTGCCACGAAGGCGGCGGCACCAATTGCGTGGTCGATGGCGACACGCTCTATTATCAGGGCGTCAAAATCCGCATCGCCGATATCGACACGCCCGAAACCCATGATCCGCGCTGCGCTCATGAGGCGGCGTTGGGCGCGACGGCCACGCAAAGATTGCACGCGCTGGTCAATGCCGGACCGTTCAGCCTCGAAAGCATCGGCCGCGACGCGGATGTCTATGGCCGCAAACTCCGCATCCTGACGCGCGGCGGCGAAAGTCTGGGCGAAAAACTGGTCGATGAAGGGCTGGCGCGCCGTTATGAAGGCGGCAGGCGGCCATGGTGCTGAGGCGGCGCTGTGCGCCATATGCGTCACCGCCCTATCGATTGAATTCCCGCACCCCCAGCACCGCCGCCATCGGCAGCGCGCCGTATATGTGGGGGAAAAGGGCGTTACCCCGTGAAACCTCCCACTTCACCGTCTCGCCCAGTGCGGTAAGATCGACCTCGGCGATCACGAGGCCGGATTGGCCCGCAAAATGCTTGTCCAAAGTGCCCTGCAACTGATCGGCGGCGGATAAATGGATATAGCCATCGGCCAGATCGACCGGCGCGCCGAGGAA
>JADLBY010000180.1 GCA_020847445.1 Sphingomonadaceae bacterium
ACGAGGCGCTGGCCAGGCTGTACAGCGACTATCGAACGGTCACACCCGAACAGTTGCAGGCGCTTGCCCGCAAATATCTGGTCGATTCCAGGGCCTGGACGATGGTGGTCGAACCCGAGCCCGACGCGGTGGCCGCGCGCTGATCATGTCCCTGCCGGGCCTGCCCCCGAACCGGCAGGCAAATGGCCGGGCTATCCCGGATAACGCTCGAACATCGGCAGGCTATGCGCGTCGGCCATCCAGCCTATCCGTTCAGCCACCTGGATATGGATGGCCGGCGGCAGGGCATCGGGTTCGTCGAGCGTTGCCGACTGGATATCGACGATGCCGGGCAAAATTTCCGCGTTGCGATAATAGAGCCCGGTCCCGCATTGGGCACAGAAACTGCGCATCGCCGTTCCCGACGAATTGAACGTCACCGGCTCGCCCTCGACCAGCCTGAACTGGTCTTCGGTGAAAGCCGCCCATGCAACCATCGGTGCGCCGGAAGATTTGCGGCAATCGCTGCAATGGCACAGCGCCACATGCTGCGGCTCTCCGTTCACTTCATAGCGCACCGCACCGCAATGGCATCCGCCCTGATGGGCCATACTTGTCTCCTTCCTGCGACTCACATAGCAGGAGAGGGAGAACAATTATAGAACATATTTCGAAAGATCGGCGTCCTTCGCAATCCCCGAAAGCTGCTGTTCGACATAGGCGGCATCGATACGGATGGTTTCGCCCTTGCGGTCCTCCGCGTCGAAGCTGATATCCTCCAGCAGGCGTTCCATCACGGTTTGCAGGCGGCGGGCGCCGATATTCTCGACACTTTCATTGACCTGCGCCGCGATCCGGGCGAGTGCGGCAAGCGCATCATCGCTGAATTCGAGCGACACCTCCTCGGTGCCCAGCAACGCCACATATTGGTGCGGCAAATTGGCCTTGGTCTGCGAAAGGATGCGGACGAAATCTTCCTGCGTCAGCGCGGTCAGTTCGACCCGGATCGGCAGGCGGCCCTGCAATTCGGGCAGCATGTCGCTCGGCTTCGAGACGTGGAAGGCCCCGCTCGCGATGAACAGCACATGGTCGGTTTTCATCGGGCCATATTTGGTCGCAACCGTGGTGCCCTCGATCAGCGGCAACAGGTCGCGCTGCACGCCTTCGCGGCTGACCGAACCGCCGCGCACATCGCTCACCGCGATCTTGTCGATCTCGTCGAGGAACACGATGCCATTGGCTTCTGCATCGGCGATCGCGGTGCGTGCCACATCGTCCTGGTCCAGCCGTTTTTCGGTTTCCTCGTCGACCAGTTTCGCCCAGGCTTCGGGCACCTTCAGCTTGCGCCGCTTCTGGCTGGTCTGGCCGAGCGCCTTGCCCATCATCTCGCCCAGATTGATCATCCCGACGCCGCCCATTCCCGGAATTTCCATCGGCATGCGCGGGGCGTCGGCGACTTCGATCTCGATTTCGACATCGTCCATATGGCGATCGCGGATGCGCTGGCGAAAGGCCTCGCGGGTCGCTTCGCTGGCGGTATCCCCGGCCAGCGGTTTCAGGATGCGCTCCATCGCGGCGGCCTCGGCGGCTTCGCGCACGACTTCGCGGCGGCGGTCCTTTTCCAGCCGGATCGCTTCTTCGACAAGATCGCGGGCAATCTGTTCGACGTCGCGGCCGACATAGCCGACCTCGGTGAATTTGGTCGCCTCGACCTTGATGAACGGGGCGTCGGCCAGCTTTGCCAGTCTGCGGCTGATCTCGGTCTTGCCGCAGCCGGTGGGGCCGATCATCAGGATATTTTTGGGGGTCACCTCGTCGCGCAGTTCGGCGGGCAGGCGCTGGCGCCGCCAGCGGTTGCGCAGCGCGACGGCGACCGCGCGCGTGGCGTCGGCCTGACCGATAATATGTTCGTCCAATGCGGCGACAATCGCCTTGGGCGTAAGATTCTGGCTCATGATTTCAGATTTCCCGGGATCAGCTGACGCTGTCCATGCTTTCGACCGTCAACTGGTCGTTGGTGTAGACACAGATTTCCGCCGCGATCTTCATCGCGTGGCGTGCCTGGGTTTCGGCGTCGGCTTCATAGTCCATCAGCGCGCGCGCGGCGGAGAGCGCGTAATTGCCGCCCGAACCGATCGCGGCAATGCCGTCCAACGGTTCGAGAACATCGCCATTGCCGGTGAGGATCAGCGTCACTTCCTTGTCGGCAACGATCATCATCGCCTCCAGGTTGCGCAGATATTTGTCGGTGCGCCAGTCCTTGGCCAGCTCGACCGCGGCGCGCATCAGCTGGCCGCGATGCGCCTCCAGCTTCTTTTCGAGCCGCTCGAACAGCGTGAAGGCGTCGGCGGTCGCCCCGGCAAAGCCCGCAATCACGCTGCCATCGTGCAGGCGGCGAACCTTTTTGGCATTGGGCTTCATCACCGTCTGCCCCATCGACACCTGGCCGTCGCCCGCGATCACCACCTTGCCGCCCTTGCGGACCGAAAGGATCGTCGTGCCGTACCAGGTAGACGCGTTGTTATGTGCTTGATTGTCCATAGCCCCGGATATGGGGGGCATGAACAGACAGTGCAAGACTAGCGGCGTTCGCCCAGCTTGCGTTCCCATTGCAGCGCATGGGCAACGATCGTGTCGAGATCGTCGTATCGGGGTTGCCAGCCGAAGCGCGCCTTGATTTCGCGGTTGTCCGAAATCAGTTCGTCGGGGTCGCCCGCGCGTCGGCCTTCGATCGAGCGTGCGATCGTCAGGTTGGTAACGCGGTCGACGGCATCGAGCACCTGCATCACCGAATAGCCGTGGCCATAGCCGCAATTGAGCGTGTGGCTGGTTTCGGGATCGGCGACCAGCGCCTCGAGCGCGATGACGTGCGCGGCGGCCAGATCGCTGACATGGATATAGTCGCGCACCCCGGTGCCGTCGGGGGTGGCATAATCGGTGCCGAATACCGCCACCGAATCGCGTTTGCCCAACGCCGCCTCGACCGCGACCTTGATCAGGTGCGTGGCCCCTGCGGTCGATTGCCCGGTGCGGCCCTGGGGATCGGCGCCCGCGACGTTGAAATAGCGCAGCGCGCAATAGTTGAAATCATGCGCGGCCGCGACATCGCGGAGCATATATTCGGTCATCAGCTTTGACATGCCATAGGGATTGATCGGCAATTTGGGCATGTCCTCGCGCACCGGGCTCGATTCGGGGATGCCATAGGTGGCCGCGGTCGACGAGAAGATGAAATGTTTGACGCCCGCCGTCACCGCCGAATCGATCAGGCTGCGACTCGCTGCGGTATTGTTGCGATAATATTTGAGTGGGTTCTCGACCGATTCGGGGACGATAATCGAACCGGCAAAATGCATGATCGCGTCGATCCCCTGATCGCGCAGCGTCGCCCCGACCAGTTGCTCGTCGGCGATATTGCCTTCGACAAAAGGCACGTCTTCGGGGATCGCCCAGCGAAATCCGGTTACCAGATTGTCGATGACAACAGGCTTGTGTCCTGCGTCTTTCAACGCAAGGACGGCATGGCTGCCAATATAGCCGGCACCGCCGGTAACGAGGACTTTGAGTTGCTTGGACATGCGACCCTGTTAATCGGTTCGGGTGATATTCTGGTTAACAAGCGCGAAGAGTTTACAATGAAATTGCCCGATTTGCGCGCTCGATGGTTAAAAAAAAGGCGGCCTGAGGCCGCCTTTCCTTTTAATCTCAGACCAGGCTCAGGGGCTGGTCGGAGCGTCGTCGTCGTTGCCAGCGGCAATGACGATACCGGCGATCACAGCTGCTGCTGCGAGGACGGCGACGATAACGCCGCTACCACCGCCGAGCTTGCTTTCTTCCTTAGCGGCACCAGCGCGCTGCACCTTGGCAGCAACGGGCTTTGCAGGAGCAGCAGCCTGTGCAACCACCGGGGCACCGGCGAGAGCAACAGCAGCCACTGCAGCGAGCGAAACTTTACCGAAACGCATTTTTTGGCTCCTTTTTGAATGTGGTTTTAAACACACCGCGCTCCTAGTGGCATAAACTCACCTTCGGCGCAACCGCTGAATCCGCGATGCAAATGAAAAATCTCTTTTGTATTCACATCTTGCGCGACTGTTGCGGCTTCGTCACAGTAGTGAATGAGGCAGTTTTACATGTTTTGGCGCGCATATATAATATTCGTGATGAATAAGGGCGCATGGATTTGGTTTGACCAGACCAACGGGAATAAGGGGGCGGATCGCTAATGCGGATCGCGGTTCACCAGATGAACAGCGGCATCGACATTGCCGGGAATGTCGAAACGATGTCGAAGGCCATAATAGAGGCCGCTTCCAGCGGGGCGCGCATGTATTTCGCGCCGGAAATGTCGGTGCTGCTCGATCGCCAACGGGACAGGGCGCGGCTCCAGATACAGCCTGAATCGGAAAGTCCGGCGGTGGCGGCCCTGTCTGCGGCGGCCCGCAATGCCGGAATTTGGGTGCATGCCGGGTCTGTCCCCGTGATTTCCGAACAGGATCCCGGTCGTCTGGCCAACCGGAGCCTGCTATTTGACAGTTCTGGCCAAATTGCCGCGCGTTATGACAAGATGCATCTGTTCGATGTCGATCTTGCGACTGGCGAGTCGTGGCGCGAATCCTCGGCATATATTGGCGGAGCCGGGCCAGTGCTGGCGGACACGCCATTGGGGCTGCTCGGGCTGACAATCTGCTATGATATGCGCTTTCCGGACCTCTACAGCCGGCTGGCCCGATCCGGCGTGGATGCCCTGGCCGTGCCCGCTGCCTTCACCGTTCCCACCGGCAAGGCGCACTGGCACACCTTGTTGCGCGCCCGGGCGATCGAGGCAGAAGCTTTTGTCATCGCTGCCGCCCAATCGGGCAAGCATGCCGATGGCCGCGAAACCTATGGTCACTCGCTGGTTGTCGATCCGTGGGGAGAGGTATTGCTCGATATGGGCGAAGGCGAAAATCTGGCCATTGTCGATCTGCCGCTCGAACGGATTGCAGAGGTCCGTGCGCAAATTCCGGTGCACCTCAACCGGCGGGATATTCCGCCGCTTCCATAGCGCGCCTCCGGGCCAGGAACTGTTCGCGCCATGCGATAATCAATCCGGCACCGACAATCAGCGGCGCCCCGAGCCACACCGAATGTCCCGGCATGTCGCCGAAAACCGCAAAGCCGATCATCGCCGACCATAAAAGTGCGCTATAATCCATCGTCATGATCGCAGCGACCGAGGCATGGCGCAGCGAGGCAGTGAGCAATATTTGCGCGATGGCGCCTGCAAGGCTCAGACCGGCGATGATCGCCCAGCTGGTCAGGTCATGATTTTTTCCGAAGATGGCAACGGCGACACCCAAAGGCACAAGCGAAGTCAGGCTGAACCAGAAGACGATCGCACCCGCAGGCTCGGTCTGTGCCATCCGGCGCAACTGGATGATGACACAGCCAGTCATCAACGCGCCACCCAGCGCGACCATAGCCCCCGTCAGGGGCAGCGGCTGGCCCCCCGGCTGCAATGCGATGACAACCCCGGCAAAGCCGAGCGCGACTGCGCCCCACCGATATCTTCCGGTCGGTTCGCGCAACAGGAAAGCGGCCAGCATCGTTGCGAATATTTGCGCGGCAAAACCGAGCGTCGTCGCTTCGGCCATCGGCAGCAACAGCATCGCCGAGAAATTGAGCGCCATTGCTGAAACACCTAGGAGCATGCGCACGGCGTGCTGCATCGGACGGGCCGTACGTATGGACGCGAGCGCGCCGGTCCACCACAGCCATATGATCGCGACTGGCAGCCCGGCCAACTGGCGATAGAAAAGGCTTTCGGTTACATGCACGCCATGCTGCCCCGCCAGCTTGACCAGCGAAAACATGACGCCGAGCACTGCCATTGCGGCAAGCCGCAGCAGAATCCCCAGCAAGGGGCGCTGCGTTGGCGACGCTGACAAGGGAGGGGCGGGCTCGATATTTGCCATCGCCAGCGTGCATAGGCGGATAATGGCAGAGGTCCAGCCCCGGTAAAGCGAGCCCTTGTAATAGCGGCGACCAATGCGCATCTGGCGGTCATGTTCGATTGGTTGGCGGAAAACTGGAATTTTCACATGTGGGCGGTCATCGCGCTGCTGTCGGCAATGGCGTCCGCCGCGTTCATCCTGGCAGACCG
>JADLBY010000181.1 GCA_020847445.1 Sphingomonadaceae bacterium
GTCGAAGGTCTTGGGGCCAAAATCCGAAACCGGCTCGGGCCGGAAATCCTCTTCGCCGATCACACTTGCGCCCAGATCGATCAGCGCCGATCCGCCATAGGCGCGTTTCAGCGAACGGCCGCGTACCTAGGCGATCAGGGTGTGCCTGCGGCCATTTTCGATGAAGGCGCGGGAAATGCGGAATTCGCCCGAGGTCGAGCGGCTGAAATCATCGCGGTCGGCGACGATGATGCGCTGCCCGACATTGCCCTCTGCATCGGTATCGAACAGCAGATCGGCGTGCGATTTCGCAAATGCACTTTCCGATCGGAACAGCCCGGCGGCAACATCAAAACCGCCGATACGGGCCCTGGAAACCACGCCATAGGTATCGATCTGCCCCTCATTTTCCGCCCATTTCTGGCCGAAAAACCGCGTGCGCCGGTATTTTTCCGGAAAGAAGCTGCCGTCGGTGAAAATCAGGGGCTGGGCGTCTTCGTCGCGGATACCGACCCGCCCCCAGAAAGGCTGGATCGAAACATCCTTGGCCGGAAGATAGCGCAGCGACACGCCATAGCTGTCGAAATTGGGTGAACTGCCGAAGGTCGTTCCGTCTTCGTAAATCCCCAAGCCAGCCGTCGCGCCCAGCCGTTCACCGTCGATCGGAATCTGCAAGTCGATCTCGGCTGCACGCCCGCCGAACGGGCCAAAGGTCAGCGCGGCCGAGGCGATAAATGCGTTGCCCGGTTTGCGCAGCGCATAATCGGCAATCCCCGTGGGGGCGGGAAAGGGATAGCTTTGCGCAGAAATGCCGACGCGCATCGTCGTGCCTTCCAGCACCCGGTCGGTAATCGATCCGCGCTGGTCGAAATACATCCCCTCGATCCGCAGATTGCCTGCCGCTTCGGGCGAAAAACCGCGCACGAGGCCGGGATTGTAGAGCCCGATCTGTTCATCACCCACCGATTTGCCAAAGGCATCTTCGGCACTGGAAACGGCATTGTCATCGGTGCGCTGCGCCAGTGCGGGGGGCGAAAGCGTGGTGGCGCCAAGCAGGACAAGCGTGAACAGTCGGGTTTTTGAAAGCATGGCGCGACGTGCCCGCCATCGGATGGCAGGGCAAGCGGGCGCTCGACCAACGGCATGCGGGCTCGACCAAATGACGTTTGTAGTCGATCAAGTTCGTTCAAGCAAAAAGCGCCGGACTCGCTCGCTGCACAAGGGGGAGAGGAGGCAGCGAGCGCGTACCGGCGCAGTTTGTTTTCGGCCTAGGACCGGCTGACGGGGTGGCCAGTCATCCGGTCACAATAGGTGAGAGCGGCCGAATTCCTCTCAAAACCAAGGTCAGTCCTTTGCGAGGATGACCTTTTTCTTGCTGTTGCAGCTGGCAATGTCACCGGCTTCGAGCACGCGATCGCCTGCCTTGAAGCTGGTCACTTCGCCGAATTCCTTGGCGACGCTTGCGCAGACATTGCGCGGTGCCGAGCTGGCGAGCGGGGCACGGCAGCTGGTGCCTTCGCACTGGAACACGACGCCGCGAACGACAGCCTTCGAGGTTGTGGCCGGCTGTGCCAGTTCCACCGTGTAGTAGCGGCCCGAATTTGCGTGCGCCTGCGGCGCAGCGAAGAGGAGAACAGCGCTGGTTGCGAATGCGCCGACGAGTGCGCCAAGGCGCGAAGAAGTTTGGGAGAGGGTCATCGTTTCAATCCTTGTGTCTGGACCTTGTTTTTTCGAACCCCGCCTTCCCGTTTCGGGCTTGGCCTGAATTCGAGCCCCTGGAAAACCAGTTGCGAATCACCATCTATTGCATTAGGTTTTAAGTTGCAACTGAAAACTGATATTCGACTGGCAAATTTCTGCCTGTGCTTTAGGACGGATCCATGGGGAAACTGAGAGAGCCTTTGAGCGAAACCGCCAATTGTGGCCTTCCTGCCGCATTGGAGGCGATAGGCGAGCGATGGTCGTTCATGATCCTGCGCGCGGCATTCAATGGTGTGCGTCACTTTGAAGAGTTTCTCTCCGAGATCGGAATTGCCCGGAACATATTGGCCAACCGGCTGACCCGCCTGACCGAAGCAGGCATTTTGCATCGCAGCCCCTGCCCCGACGACCGCCGTCGTGTCGAATACCGGCTGACGTCCAAGGGGCTCGATTTCCTGCCGGCCATGATTGCGTTGCGCCAATGGGGTGAGCGATGGGCGACCGGAATCCCGTCAAACCCGGTCTTGTGCGACGTGCGCGACCACAAGCCGATATTGCCGGTAACGCTTCGCGGGCATGATGACCGCATATTGTCGCATATGGACCTGTGCTGGATCGACGCGTCCGAGGTCAATTCGGGCGGCCGGACGGCATCGAGCGACGAACCCGCCAACGTCCGGCAACTGGGTTCCGGCTAAGGCCGAATCCGCCTGCCGCACTGCAACATTGAAATTTTGTTGCGAATCTGTTAAAGCGCCTACCAAGCACCAGATTACTGCCGCGCAGACGGCGGTCAGAAAAGAGAGTTTCAATCGACTGGCACGGCATGGTGGCAAATGCAGCACGACTGGTTTGCCTGCCCAAGATGCCCAATACTCATATCAGAAAGGGTTCGTTCAATGGCGACTTCCGCTGTATCCTTCGACGTTGGCGATTATGTAGTTTACCCAAAGCATGGCGTTGGCCGTGTCATCGAACTGCAGAATCAGGAAATTGCCGGCATGCAGCTTGAACTGTATGTGCTGCGTTTCGAAAAGGAAAAGATGACGTTGCGCGTTCCGGTCAACAAGGCCGAAAGCGTGGGCATGCGCAAGCTGTCTTCGGACAAGACGCTCAAGGAAGCGATGGAAACGCTGAAAGGCAAGCCCAAGGTAAAGCGCACCATGTGGTCGCGCCGCGCACAGGAGTATGAGGCCAAGATCAATTCGGGCGATCTGGTGTCGATTGCCGAGGTGACCCGCGACCTGTTCCGCCCCGACGACCAGCCCGAGCAGAGCTATTCGGAACGGCAGATTTTCGAAGCTGCGTCGAGCCGCCTTGCCCGCGAACTGGCAGCGATGGAAAAGACCGATGAGCCGGCCGCGCTCAAAAAGATCCTCGACGTTCTGAAGGTCGCCGCGCCGCAATGGTACGAAAAGGCGGAATAGTCCGCCAATTCATGTCCAACATAAAGGGGGGCGCCGTTTCCGGCGCCCTTTCTTTTGCACAAAGCCGTTTGACCCGATTCCGCCTTCCCGCCATAAGGCCGCTGTCCAACAGCAAGCGGGGACATGGGGAAAGCGGATGCGCGGGCCTGAGCCATTGAAATATCTGATGCTGCTTCCCGCCAGTGCGGCGCTGCTGGCAAGCACGCCGACGCTGGCCGCCTCGAAAACATTTCTGATGGGCAGTTATGAAGAGCTTGTCGTTGAAGGTGACATCACCGTCATTCTCGACAACAACCGCACGCCTTCGGCAAAGGCCAGCGGGGATCGTTCGCTGGTCGAAGCCCTGAAAATCGAGCGGAACGGGCTGCTGGTTCGCGTTCGCATCCAGGATTATGAGGGCGACACCCGGTCTGCCCGCGTCAATCAGCCGTTGGTCGTGCAACTGGGCGGCCGGAATGTAACCCGCGTCACCGCCGATGGCAGCGCGTCGGTTTCGGTAAACGACATTCGCGCATCCGGCGGCAACGCGTCGCTCAAGCTGTCGGGGCCGGGGTCGATCACGGTCGGCAGGCTGGAAATTGACCGGGCCATGATCTCGCTGACCGGATCGGGCGAAATCTCAATCGGCGGCGGCAAGGTTCGCGTCAGCCAGATCGGCGTCGATGGCACGGGAACGATCGATGCCGCGCCACTCGCCATCCAGCAGGCGAAACTGTCGCAGACCGGCAACGCCAAGACCCACCTGACGGTGTCCGACCATATCGAGATTTCGAACAGCGGCGCCGGGACGATCACGGTCGACGGAAAGGCAACCTGCTTCATCCGCCAGCCCGGTTCTGCACGAATCAACTGTGGAAAGCTGGCGCAACAATGAATCCGCGATGGGCCATAGCAGTTCCGGGCCTGATTGCCCTGTCCGCATGCAGCGGAATTGCAAATAGCAGCGGTTCTGCCGATTCCGGAAAGAAGGTCTGCGCCCCGGGAACGGTCGCGCCGCAAAGCGAAGCCGGGCTCGACCAGACCAGCCTGTGCATCACCGGTCGCACAAATACCCACAGCTTCACCGTCGAAATTGCGCGCACATCACCGCAGCAGGCGCGCGGCCTGATGTTCCGCACCGAACTGGCGGACGACAAAGGCATGATCTTTCCCTTTGCCGATGCGCGCATGGCAGGCTTCTGGATGAAAAATACGGTCATCCCGCTCGACATCATCTTCATCCGTGCCGACGGAAAAATAGAGAATATTGCTGCCAATACCACGCCCTATTCGACCGATCCGGTGGAATCGACCGCCCCGGTTGCGGCGGTGCTCGAACTGCGCGGCGGACTGACTGCGGAACTGGGCATCAAACCGGGCGACAGCGTCCACTGGACACCCCGATAATCGCCTTTTTGATTGCAAGCCACGGCGCTTCCGCTTAATCGGCGGCGCATGGGAATCTTGGCAAAAATCTTCACCTGGTGGGACGGTGCGACCGTCGGCACGGCGTTTTACAGTGCCCGCAAGGGCGTGCTTGCAGGCGAGGATGAACAGGGCAACCGCTATTACCAGTCGAAAGATGGCACGCGCCGCTGGGTGATCTACAACGGCATCAATGATGCAAGCCGCGTTGCACCCGAATGGCATGGCTGGCTGCACGGCACCTTTGAAGGCAGCCCCGAAACCTATCTGCCACCCAAGCGCAACTTTGAACTGCCGCAATCGGTGAACCCGACCGGCAGCGATGCCGCCTATCGGCCGCAGGGTGCGATGGAGCGCGGTGGCCACCGCGCAGCCTCAACCGGCGACTATCAGGCGTGGAGCCCCGACGCGGCATGAGCCGACTTTTCCCAGCCCTGTTCCTGACAACGGCTTTGTTTCTTGCGGGTTGCAACAGCAGCGAACCCGTGGCTCAACCCAAGGCGAAGGCCAAGACCAGCGCGAGCGCAGACAAGCCGGTCGCAGCGCAGAGCGAACAGATCGGCACGCCGATGGCCGAACGCGTCGCCGTTATCGGCCTGCTGAACAAGCGCAACGGACAGACCCGCGATTTTGAGGTCAAGCCGGGCGAAGCGGTCCGGTTCGGCAAGGTCGTAATCCGGGTGCGCGCCTGCGAAAAGACTGCGCCCTGGGAGACCTATCAGGACCAGGGGGCCTTTGTGCAGCTTATCGTCCGCCAGCGGCCCGCTGGCACGAACGATGCCGAGCGCTGGGCGCAGATATTTTCAGGCTGGCTGTTCAAGGAAAACCCGGCCGCCAATATTGTGCAGCACCCGATCTACGACGTCTGGGTCAAACAATGCAGGATGAGCTTCCCCGGCGAGGAAGCACCGGTCGAGGAACCGGGCGACGGATCGTCGAGCAACCGGTCGAGCGCGCCCCAGTCTGCACCGGCAGACAAGGCCCCCGTCGCCGCACCAGCCCCGACTGACGAGCCCGAGGATAGCGGTGAGGGCGAAGCCACGGTCGAAACCTGACGGCGCAATTCGGCAAGCGCGTCATCCAGATATTCCAGATATAGCTGCTGGCTGATTTCCGTCGCGCCCAGCGATTGCAGGTGCCCGGTCATGAACTGGCAGTCGAGCAGACTGAAGCCGCCAAACTTCATGCGTGCGACCAGCCATGCCATGGCCACCTTGGACGCATCGGTTGCGCGCGAAAACATGCTTTCGCCAAAAAATGCCCTGCCCAATGCCAACCCGTACAGCCCGCCAACCATCTGCCCGTCGCGCCAGCATTCAACGCTATGGGCCAGCCCCAGCCTGTGCAGGTGCAGAAAGGCGGTTTCGATTTCGCCGTTGATCCATGTCTCGCGCCGGCCATCGACGCTTTCGGCGCACAGGCGGATGACCCCGGCAAAATCGCGGTCGACGCTGACGACGAAACGGTCCTGCCGGATCGCCTTCGCCAGCGATTTGGAAATATGGAACTGATCGAGCGGCAAAATCGCCCGCTGTTGCGGCTCGACCCAGAAGGCCTGCTGGTCTTCCCGCGAGTCGGCCATGGGAAAGATGCCGTGGGCATAAGCGTTCAGGAGCAGGTCGATGTCGATCGGCACGATCGCACCCTAACATCAATTGCGCCGAATGCCAGTTTCAGCTAATGGCGCCATCAAACCCCGGCCAGCCGATTTTTGCCGAGTCCCGCTGGCACCGGGGTGATTTGTTTTTTGACTGGAAACGCCATGACACGCCGCCGCAAAATCTATGAAGGCAAGGCCAAGATTCTTTACGAGGGCCCCGAGCCCGGCACGCTGATCCAGTATTTCAAGGACGATGCAACCGCGTTCAACGCGCAGAAAAAGGGCACGATCAGCGGCAAGGGCGTGATCAATAACCGCGTGTCCGAACATGTCTTCACGCGTCTGGCCCATATTGGCATCCCGACGCACTTCATCCGCCGCCTGAACATGCGCGAACAGCTCGTCCGGCAGGTGGAGATCGTGCCGATCGAGGTGATCGTGCGCAACGTCGCCGCAGGCACCCTGTCAAAGCGCCTCGGCCTCGAAGAGGGCACACCCCTGCCCCACACCTTGCTCGAATATTGCTACAAGGATGACAGCCTGGGCGATCCGCTGGTCGCCGAGGAACATATCGCCTGTTTCGGCTGGGCCAGCCAGGAAGAGATGCAGGACATCAGTTCGATGGCGATCCGCATCAACGATTTCATGTGCGGCATGTTTGCCGCGATCGGCATCCGCCTGATCGACTTCAAGCTCGAATTCGGCCGCCTGTATGACGGCGATTTCAGCCGCATCATCCTGGCGGACGAGATCAGCCCCGATGGCTGCCGCCTGTGGGATATCGAAACCGGTGAAAAGCTCGACAAGGACCGTTTCCGTCGTGATCTGGGCGGCGAGGCCGAAGCCTATCAGGAAGTCGCCCGCCGCCTCGGCCTGATGCCTGAGGAAGGTGAGGGTGCGGTGCTCGATATGGTCACCCATCGCCTGCGAAAGGGCAAATGATTTCGACCAATGGCTGTTGCCATTGATGCCAAACCGGCGATAACCGGCGCATGGGGAAATCCTTTGCTGCCATAGCCTTGGCGTTGCTTGCCGCTGCGCTTCCTGTTCCATCGCCGGCCTGGGCACGGCCGACCCCGCCTGCGGGTGCCGAACGCACGGCACCCTGGAACAGCGAAACCACCGAACTGGAGGCCGACAGCCGCATCGTCTATGGCCGTCTGCCGAATGGCCTGCGCTATGCCATCCGCCATAATGACCGCCCCGAAAACCAGGTTCTGGTGCGGCTGGCGTTCGAATTCGGTTCGGCGGCCGAAGCCGATGACGAACAGGGCCTTGCCCATTTCATCGAACATATGGCCTTTAACGGCAGCACCCATGTGCCCGAAGGCGAAATGGTCCGCATGCTCGAAAGGCTGGGCCTTTCCTTCGGCGCCGATACCAATGCCTCGACCGGCTATACGCGGACTCAGTACAAGCTCGATCTGCCCAAGGCCGATCCGGCGCTGATCGAACGCGCGCTGTTCCTGCTGCGTGAGACAGCAAGCGAAGTGAGCTTCAATCCGGGCGCAGTCGACCGCGAGCGCGGCGTCGTGATCGCCGAGATGCGCGACCGTGAAAATTTCGGATTCCAGCGCAACCGTGCGGCGAATGAACTGCTCTATCCCGATTCCTATTTTTCCACCCGCTATCCGATCGGCAAGCTGGACGTTCTGCAGAACGCCTCTGCCGAAAAGATGAAGGCGCTGTACCGCAAATATTATGTGCCGGACCGTGCGCGGCTGGTGATTGTCGGGCCGGTCGATCCGCTGGCGGTCGAGCGCGAGATTGTGCGCAAATTTTCCGATTGGCACGGGTCCGGTGCGGCGCTCGGCGATATTGATACCTGCAGTTTCGATAATGATCGCCCTGCCAAGGCGGCATTTTTCAGCCATCCCGAGGTCAACGAGGCATTGAATATCGAGCAGATTGTCGGCGACCGGAAACGCCCGGACACGTTCGAACGCGCGCTTCTCGATCTGAAAATGGGCATGGCAGCGGCCATAGTTTCGGACCGCATTTCGCGAAAAAGCCGCAATGAGGATATTCCGCTGCTCAGTTCCGGCCTGTCCTTTGCGGCGGGATTTTGCAACCAGCATGCGCGTATCGGCATGGCCGTTTCCGGCAAGGATGGCAGCTGGCGCACCGTGCTGCCCATTGTCGAGCAAATCGTGCGGCAGGCGGTTGAATATGGCTTTTCAGAGCAGGAAATATCCGAGCAGATCAGGCGCTATGATGCGGCCTTTGACAATGCGGTCAAAAGCGAACCGACGATATTGAGCGGCGTCTTCGCCAACGAATTGACCAATCTGGAAGACGATATCGTGACCAGCGCCGACTACCGGTTGCGGCTGTGGAAGCAGTTGCGGCCGTTCATGACGCGGGATGCGATCAGTCAGGAATTTGCCAGCTGGTACGGTCGCCTCGACCGGCCGCGAATATTCCTGTCGAGCAAGCAGGCCGACGCCGCGACGCCCGATGCGCTGCTGGCCGCCTTTGCCCAAAGCCGGGCCCAACCGGTCGCGGCCCCGGCGACACGGTCGGCGCTGGAATGGGGATATACCGATTTTGGCCCGCGCGGCGAACCGGCCGAGGACAGGCGGATATCCGACCTCGGCATAAGAACAGTCCGCTTTGCCAATGGCGTTCTGCTCAATATCAAGCATAGCGATTTCGAGAAAGATCGCGTCCGCTGGACGCTGCGCATCGACGGCGGAAAGCTGGCGATTCCACGCGACGACCAGCCATTGGGGATGTTGATGGACAGCGCCTTTGCCAGCGGCGGACTCGGCAAATATGATATTGACGACCTGCGTGCCGTGCTCGCCGGAACGACCGCCACCCCCGGATTCGCCTCTGGCCCTACCTATTTCGGCGGCGGCGGTGCGGTTGTGTCCAAAGACCTCGAACGACAGATGCAGCTACTCGCCGCCTATGTCACCGATCCGGGGTATCGCGAGGCGGCGGTCCGCCTGTTCCGCCGACCGCTTCCCGAATTCTACGCCCGGCTCGATGCAACCCCGGGCTCCGCATTGGCGATCGGCCAGGCGCGCATCATGAATGGCGACGATCCGCGCTTCGTTCTTCCACCGCTGGAGTCGCTGATGGCCACCGATTTCGACCGGCTGAAGGCCGCCATCTCGGCCCCTATGCAAAGCGGCAGGATAGAGATTGGGCTGGTCGGAGATATCGACGAGGCCCAGGCGATCGATATTGTCGCGCGCAGTTTTGGCGCATTGCCAAAGCGTTCCGGGACGCCGTTCGACTTTGGCACCGCGAAGGCAAGCAGTTACAGCGGCAAATTTGGCACGCACACCCTTTATCACCGTGGTGAAGCGAACCAGATGAGCTGGCGACGGGTCTGGACGACGACCGACGACAGTGATTTCCGCGCCGAACAGACGATGTCGCTGCTGGCAGATATTGCGCGCATCCGCCTGATCGACGAACTGCGCGAGGGCCTGGGCGCGACTTATGGTGCCAGTGCGGCGTCGGACATGTCGGACATTTATCCCGGACGGGGGACATTCTCCATTTCGACCAATGGCGATCCCAAGGATCTGGAAAAGATCGAAGCCGCCGTTGACAGGGTCGTGGCCGAACTGCTTGCCGGACCGGTCGATGCCGACCTGTTCGAAAGGGCGCGCAAGCCGACGCTGGAAAGCTATGCCGACTGGAAAAAGCGGAATGCGACCTGGATTGACATCGTCGATGAAGCGCAATCAGCACCCGACCGGTTGCAGCGTTTCCGGATCAGCGAGGATCAGTTCCGGTCGATAACCGCAACCGAGGTCTGGCAGGCCGCCCGAAAATATCTGCTGGCCGGACAAAGCTATACCTTCAGGGTTATCCCCAAGCCCGCAGAGTGATGGTCTTCAACCCCTGGTTTTGTAACCGCAAAGCACGCCCAGAATGAAGGACAGGAACAGCCCCGTCTGGACTTCATGCAGCGTGTGCTCGCTCCAGCCGAATATGGCGTTGCCAAAGCCGAACACCCCTACAAATATAGCAGCAGCCAGGCCGACCATTTCCACACCTCCATAATCAGGCAAGAAGCTGTCAATGCCCGGACGCTATGCAACGGGTAGTAAGAACAAGGTGGATAAACATCCTTATCGCAAATTTACCATCCGCTGCCTCTTGCCTGAAAACCAACCGCGACTATAGGGACGCCTAACCTCACCCAACAAGGCGGTCAGCATGAAAACCCGAGTCTTCGTTACCCTCAAAAACGGCGTCCTGGACCCGCAGGGAAAAGCGATACATCATGCGCTTGAGGGGCTGGGCTTCAGCGGCGTCAACGATGTCCGCGCCGGTCGCCTGATCGAAATCGACCATGAGCCCGGCATTACGCAAGCCCAGCTTGAGGATATGTGCCGCAAACTGCTCGCCAACATGGTGATCGAGAATTTCGAGATCGAACAGAAAGGCTGATCCGTCATGCGCGCTGCCGTGATCCAGTTCCCCGGTTCCAACTGCGACCGCGACATGGCAGTGGCCATCCGCGAGGTCATGGGCGCCGATACTGCGCTGGTCTGGCACCGCGAAACCGCGCTGCCCGCCAATCTTGACCTGATCGCCGTCCCGGGCGGCTTTTCCTATGGCGACTATCTGCGTTCCGGCGCGATGGCCGCGCGTTCGCCGGTGATGCAGGCGGTGATAGCAGCAGCTGGCCGTGGTGTTCCGGTTCTTGGCGTGTGCAACGGCTTCCAGATCCTGACCGAAGCAGGGCTGTTGCCGGGCGCATTGATGCGCAACGCCGGAATTCGCTTCGTCTGTCGCGATGTGAAGCTGTCGGTCGCGAACAGCCAGTCGATCTTCACCAGCGGCTATGCTGCGGACGAGGAAATCACCATTCCGGTCGCGCATCATGACGGCAATTATTTCGCCGACGCGGGCACGCTGGACCGGCTGGAAGGCGAAGGCCGGGTGGCCTTCCGCTATGCCGAGCCCGTCAATGGCTCCGCGCGCAACATCGCTGGCATCCTCAACGATGCAGGCAATGTCCTCGGCATGATGCCGCACCCCGAACGCATGATAGCGGCGGTGCAGGGCGGATCAGACGGGCGGAAGCTGTTCGAGGGGCTGATCCGCGAGATCGCCTGAGGGCGCCGCCTTCGCTTTAGGCTTTGGCTGTAGCCAGCGCCCCACGAGCAGCAGGACCGTCGGCCAGAACATCGTGTTCCACACATCGTGCCAATGTTCCGGATCGGGCTGCAATGTGCTGGCCATGACTTCGGCCTTCATGTCGATCCATTCGACCGTACAGGCCAATGCCAGCACGGTCAGCCATGCCAGCACCCAGCCGCCGCGCCAGCGCCAGATCAGGCGGACCAGCAGAAACAGCCCCATTCCCGCATAAATGTGCAGGGCGTCTTTGCCGAGGCCGGTATAGCCCAGCATCACAAGCTTGAACTGCTGGAAATCCAGCGGCGTATAACCGAACAGCATGATGGTCAGACCTGCGTCTTGAAGGGCGTGAAGTTGGTGCCTTCGTCGAACAGGTCGACGCCTTCCTTGCGCTTCAGCCAACCTACAACCGCATAGGTGACGGGCGTCAGCACCACTTCCCAGAGAACTTTAAGGAGCCAGTTGGTCACCATCACGGTAATGACCGCGCCATTTTCCCAAACACCCCAGAATGCGAGCGGATAGAAAATCAGGCTGTCGACCCCCTGCCCGACCACGGTCGATCCGATCGTGCGCGACCAGAGATGCGCGCCGTTCGTCCAGATCTTCATCCGTGCCATCACATAGCTGTTGACGAACTCACCCGCCCAGAATGCGACGATGGAGGCGAGCACGATGCGCGGCACCTGACCGAACACACTTTCATAGGCCGCCTGCCCATCCCAGCCCTCGGCAGGCGGCAGGCTGACGACGACCCAGCTCATGAAGGCCATGAATACCAGCCCGGCGAACCCCGCCCAGATCACGCGTCGCGCGCGCGCATAGCCATAGACTTCGGTGAGCACGTCACCGATGACATAGCCGAGCGGAAAAAACAGGATTCCAGCACCGAACACCCAGGGGGTTCCGCCGACCTCGATAACCGCAGGTTTGGCGGCGCCGATCACATTTGACAGCAGCAACACGGCCACAAATGCCGCCATGACAAAATCATAATATCGGAAATGTCGTCCGGCCATTTCGGCGGCGCTGCGCGCCTCGATCGAGGGATTGCTCATATGGGGGCCATATCGCGCTTTGCAGCAGGGCGCAAAGCGGTTATTGCGCAGCCAGCGCGCGCCCTTAGCTCAGCTGGATAGAGCGCGAGACTTCTAATCTTGAGGTCGCAGGTTCGACTCCTGCAGGGCGCGCCATTTCCATTTTTGAGTTGTTCAGATCGAATAACATCCTGAATGGAAAGGATAAGTCGCTGTTTCGAACGGCTCCTTTTGGGTCATAAACCAAATGCTTCGGAAAGGTGAGCCTGAGGGCCATCTTCTTCTCCGACAGTGAGCCATTCTTCCAAAGATTCCAAGGACTTGCGAGAAACGCCAACGCGTTTCGAAAGCTTTCGTCGAAGTCGCGCTTAGGCTGCGCTGCACGAGCCATTTTGTCCTTCAAAAGCAGCTTCGTGCTTTCCAATTCCGCGATACGATTCTCGTATGCGCCGATCACCGTCGCGCTTTCAGCCTCGACGATCCGGTCAAGCAACTGCTTCACCTTGCGATCAATTTCAGCGAGTTCCTTCTCAATCGCCTTGCGCGATTGATCGGCGTTCATCGCCTGCTTGTTCCAGTGATTCCGGAACGCAGCAGCGGCCAGTTCGACCAGCTCTTTCGCCGGAGTTACGGAGCGAAGAAGAGCCTCGAATGCACCTTCCACTTTCTCCCGTGCATACGACTTGCCCCGAAGATCGCAGGCGCGCTGGCGGCAGAGGTAGTAGGGATATGCCGCCCCCTGTCTGCCCTTGCTGTAATTCGCTGTCAGAGGATGGCCACACGACGGGCAGCAGATATGACCGCGAAGCGGAAAGTCCGCGCTCACATCGGCGCGGACGGCACCGCGTGCCTTGCCCTTCAAGCGATCCTGAATCTCATTGAAAGTCTCAATAGAGATCAGCGGCTCGTGCTTGCCGAGGCGCGGTGCGACATTCCACGATGGAACATGCACGATCCCCGCATAGATCGGGTTCGTGAGAATCTGTTTCACGCGCTCATTCGACACCGAACCGTTCGCCATCTTCGGAACGCAAGGCTGCGCTTCGAGGAAGCGCATCACTTCGGCTTGAGATGCGAAGCGACCACTCGCGAAGCCTTCGAGTGCTTCGCGAAGCACCGAGGCAAGCGGTTCATTGTGGACGAGCACTTTGCCCCCGCTAGAATGACGCGCATACTTGTAGCCCCAGACGGCCTGGAACACCCAGAAGCCTTGCTGGACACGTGCTGTCATGCGGTTGAGCGTTTGCTCTGCATTCTTTTGTCGCGCGTGTTGACTGACACACGCGAGCAGGTTCTCGACGAGCTTGCTGTCTGAATCTTCGCCGAATTCAATCGATGGAGATTCCAACGACGCGCCGGTTGCGCCGATATCTGCACGAAGCTGCAAATGCGCTTCGATGCCGCGTGCAAGGCGCGAGATATCATCGATCACAACGACGTGAGAATGTTTGCGCGTTGAGCGCAGGAATTTGATCATCGCATCCATACCTGGACGCTTGACCAAGCTTCCCGACATATCGTCTTTGAATACCTCGACGACCTCATAGCCCTTGTGCTCGCAATAGCTGCGGCAGCGTTGCTCTTGTGAGGATAGACCGTCAGTCCTGATCGTCTGCTGCGCAGATGATACGCGGCAATAGATAACGGCTTTCTTTGAATTTATGTCTGTCATGGCGCAATTTCCGGTTTGTTATGTTTTGTGATCGCGCCCTCATGACTGAGGTCAACAAGCATGGCGTTGCCAAGAGCTTTCATCTTACCATCTTCACGCCCATTTTGTGAAGAGTCCGAAGCTCCCTTTTCGAGAGCAAGCTCAGTGGGATCGAAACCCCAATCGGCAGCGGCAAACGCTGCCATGATGCTGTCAACGACTTGGATCGCCTCGTCTTTCTCAGCGTCCGTCATTCCTTCGATAGTCGCGACAATCGCGCGATATCGGTCGAGTTCCTCAGGTGTAATTCCGACAATCTCGTTCATCACAATCACCATCGCGCACGCTCGATGGCGAGCGGCCTGATGGGAATTCTGCTTGTCTGGTCAGAACAACGTGGGGGAAACTCGCGCAGAACACGCTCAGTTTGCGACCACATTATAATATAATCATAGCATGAATTGAACAAAAATTACAAGCTTTTCCGCAGAATTCTGCGGTTTCTATCGTTCCAGCCCGCGATCCTTGCCGATCATGCGTTCACCGACATTCCGGATTTTGTTGATGCGTTTGACGTGGTCGTACTTCACCCACTGCTTCGCAGCGTTCCACATGCGTTGTTCAGGATTGTTCTTCGCAAAGGGCGGGGTCAGTTCGTGAGGGTGCCCTTGCTTGGTCAGCAGATCGCGATAGCGGGCACTTGTGAGCGATGGTTCGCAGAGAACAAACCTTGCCTCCATCCGCTGGATGGCACCAGCCACGCGTTCATGAACGCGCGACTCCCAAAAGGTTTGCGCGCCCTGATTGTTGAACCGCGATGTCAGGGTGGAGTTCTCGTTCATTCCGAAATTCCCTTGTGCAGATCGCGCACGTCGCGCACCTGGCCTCGCCACGGATCAACGGTGAAGTAGGGCACCGCATCAGCGACAAGCAGATGCGGCATTGATGCGACACGGATCACCTGCCGCGTGGGGCCAAGTGCGATCACATCGCCAGCTTGCAGCACGGGCCGCTTCGTCTCGGAGAGGTTTGCGTTCGCCGTTTGCACGACGCCGCCAGCGTGACTGACGCCGCCTTGCAAGATGGTCATCGTGCCCGACCAAAGCTCGATGTCTTTCAGGAGATCAGGCTCCCACACCGATTTCATGGTAATGATGCCGACCTGATCCTCGATGTCTTTGACTTGCTCTTTCGACCATTGCGAGGTGAGCGAGTTTCGGCCTTGCGCGAAGAACCAGTAGCTCACGCCGAGACCCCGATAAAGCCGCAGCGAACGCAGGATGCTGGGGACGCGCGGCAGGTTCGCGAATTCATCGACGATGAAGCTTGTACGCACCGGCCCGCGCGCCGCTGCGATCACTTCCGTCATCATGGCAATCAGCATCGACACCCACGCTTTCGCAACGTCGATGCGATTGGCAGGAAGGATGATGAAGATCGTGAGCTTCTCGCGCTTGGCGCGCGTCAGATCGATGTCATGCGAGGCACAGGCATCGCCGAGCGATTTGCCAGGCTCGAATGCAGAGAGCGCCGATGCAGCTTCGCTACGAATGGCTTCCCACTGCTTTTCAGCATTCACGCGCATAGATGCGAAGGCTTGCGCACGGCGTG
This sequence comes from Sphingomonadaceae bacterium, assembly GCA_020847445.1. GTDB lineage: Bacteria > Pseudomonadota > Alphaproteobacteria > Sphingomonadales > Sphingomonadaceae > Sphingorhabdus_B. Next base: position 15,520 of record JADLBY010000181.1, read on the forward strand.
CGATGGACTCGATGCCGCAGGTCGCCATCATCGAGAATTCCATCGCGAAATGCTCGTCATCGCCGTGCAGAAATTTCCACACGTCCGGCAGCGTGCATTGCTCGCGCTTTTCATGCGCGAGGTATTCCGCGCGCAGAGAGCAGAGCTGGATTGCACCTTTGCGCACCCACGCATTGTCACCATCGCGTGCGGGCGCAGGCATGACGATTTCGAAGATCGCTTCCGCTTCGCCATCGGGCGAGCCACCAGCTTCGATCACTTCGATCAGCCGGAAGAGCGGATTCACGTTCGTGTTCGGATAGCCATGCAGGCCATAGGGATTGAAGTAGATGACCTCGGTGCCGAGCACATCGCGACGATGCGCCGATGATGAGAATGCAAGTTCGCCGTCTTTGATATCGACGATGACGAGCGTGCGATCATGCGAGTGCGCGAGGTTCGGCTGGATCAGAGTTGTCCCCTTGCCGCCGCCAGCGCGGTTGTAGGTGAGGAGCGACTCCTCCCCATTGTGAAAGATGAAATGACCGAATGCGCCGAAGGCTCCGAGGAACAGGCCAGTGCTGTTCAGCAGGCCAGCCTTTTTGCAGTCATTCAAATCAGCAAGCCGCCCGTCGCCTAGAGCGCCGGACGGCTGTGCTGTTGCCATTGCCTCTTCGAGTAACTCAGCTCGCTCTCGCGCTTCACGCGCGCGATCAGCTTCGCTCCAACCACGATGGAGCGCGAAGCCGCGCTCCATCCAGTTCAGAAAACTTCCGCCCTGTCGCATCATCGTCCCTCCCGCATGAAGCGCGGCGGGGGCGGCAGATCGATAGGCGGCAGTGCATTGATGCGCTGACGCAGCGCCTCTTCACTCGGCAGCGCGTTCACATAGCCGGTGAGATCCACATTCGCGCTTGTGACAGCCGCATCTTCGAGACGACCGCTTGCAATGCCCCGCTGACGTTCCGCTTCCGCGAGAACATTGTCACCAGTGCCAGGTTCGAGCCAGTTGAGCACGGTGCCCAATGCTTCGGCACCATTCGCAAGCCCGACATTCGCGCCACTCGCCTGAGCTGATTGGCCCATCTGCCGCTCGACATACGCACCGCGAAGGCGGTTTGCGGCATCGAGCTGCATCTGGTTGATGGCAACTGCCGCCTTGTAGGCTTCGAGATAACCTTCAACGATGCGGGCATATTGCGCGTTGCGCTGCTCATAAGCCGCGCGCACCGCGTTCACGTAGGCCTGAACTTCGGCGTCAACCGCGCCTTCGTTCTCTTTCACCTCTCCGCTGACATCACCGAGATATTCACCGGTGAAATCTTGCGGCCTCCAACCTTCCGGCGCGAAGCGCACGGCAGCGAAGAACAGGCCGCCGACAACGACGACTGTGATCGCCGTGTTGAGCGCAGCCGGAATGCGAAACTTGCGTTTGCGCTTTTTCGATTCAACGCGCGGCGCAGCCGCGTGAACCACTTCCGTTCCGACCTGGCGCGCAGCGCCGTCGCCATAGTCGAGCTTGTATTGAACGTCAGACATGAATTGTCCTCCATCGCGGGATTGCGATGGAGGACAGACATCATTGAACAGGAGGTGCAGTGGGGCAAACTCAGTTCAGAACACTTTTTGCGGCAGCAGGATCATGCGCAGCGAGCGCGATCCACAATAGTTTGATGCGCGCCGCAATCTTCGGTGAGGCAGCGAGCCGACGAGGACGCACACGTCCCGCGAGAAAATCGCCTGCCCATGATGCCGAATAATCGTCACCGAAGATTCCATCGACATCGACGCGGAGCAGATCAATTTCGATCCCATCATGATCGATCACGACAGCTTCGCAGGCGATGATGCGATCATAGACCCAATCAACCAGACGCCGCCGAGATATGCGCGGCTGAATTCGTGCATACTCAATCGCGAGATTGAAGATTGTGAAGGCCTCGCGCAGTATCGCAGGACTTGGAACATAGATAATATCGGGGCCGCGTGAGCCGCTACGATCATTGCAACGGCAATCGCCGCGAAAAGAATTTTGAGTGGTCATCACTCTCGCTCCTCATGTCTTGTGGGGAGCGGCCGCGCTTGGTTCTCCCAAGCCCTGATCAGTGATTTCTAAATGCCAGATGGGGGAAACTCAGTCCTCCGGACTGTCTCCGGAGAA
>JADLBY010000182.1 GCA_020847445.1 Sphingomonadaceae bacterium
CAGACGGCGACGGCACACGCTACACCGCACTTTGCCGCCATTGGACCGAGGCCGACTGCAAGCGACATGAAGAAATGGGCTTTATCGACGGCTGGGGTGCCTGCGCCGATCAGTTGGTGGAACTGTGCGAAAAATGAATCGGGATTAGGGAGTGAGCCATCGATGCGCCGACTTTTCATCAGGATGACATTGCTGTGCGGCGTGCTCGACGCCATCTATGCCAGCATCTGGTCGATACTGGCGGGTGGCAATGTTGGCAGAACATGGCGCTATGTTGCCTCCGGCCCGCTCGGCGATCAGGCGAAGGAATGGGGAGCCGTCGGCATCTTCGCCGGACTTGCCGTCCATTTCCTGTTGATGGCGGTGATGGTTGGCGCCTTTTTGTGGATCGTCCGGGCACCTTGGCTGAAGGCGATGAATCCGTCGCTGCTCGGCACCGTTTACGGGCTTGGTTTGTACCTGGTGATGAATGGGCTGGTCGTGCCAATACGCTTCGGGGCGCCGTTCAACCCGGCAGGCATCAAGGATGTGCTGCTCCCGCTTTTCCCGCACATCGCGTTCATCGGTATCCCTCTCGCATTGGCGGCACGGCGCATTCAGCATAGCTGAGGCCGAATGGTGGGAGCTTGCGCCACGCCCCGACGCACCCCACATCGCTGCCATGGCCAGCCGCAAGCACTCCGACAACCGCACGCTCCAATGGGGCCTGATGGTCCTCGGCTGGTTGCTGATAATTCTGGCGCCGCTGATCGGCTGGCTGCCAGGGCCGGGCGGGTTGATCCTGTTTCCCCTGGGGCTGGCCCTTGTCCTCAAAAATTCGCACTGGGCAAAGCGGCGCTATGCGCAGGTCAGCAAGCGCCATCCCGAATATGGCGAATGGGCGAACTGGGCGATGCGGCGCAAGCGGTTCAAGACGCGACCGCCCTTCCCGCCGATGAAACGCGACCTGATGCACATCTTCCGGCGTGACGATCTTGGTCAGAATCTGCCTTGAGCGATGTTGACTTTTGCCCGCCCAAACCATAAAGGCCCGCTCAACAAAGGCGGTCGCCGTAGAGATTCGGCGGCTGTTTTTATTCCAATAGCTGATTTTATCGAGGATTTGAGCCATGAAGCGCACCTTCCAGCCGAGCAATCTTGTGCGCGCTCGCCGTCACGGATTCCGTCTCCGCATGTCGACCGCCAAGGGCCGTGCGATTCTGAACGCGCGCCGCGCCCGCGGTCGCAAGAAGCTCTCGGCCTAAGCCGGGCGCCCTGCGGTAGCCGCGACATGCGCGGTTACACCGTTATCAAGAACAGGCCGGAGTTTCTGGCTGCCAACCGGGGGAAGCGTTATGCAACTCCCGGTTTCGTTTTGCTGGTGCACGACCGGCGCGACGACAATCCGGGCAAGCGGCTTGGCATCACCATCACCAAAAAGGTCGGCAATGCCGTGGTGCGCAACCGGATGCGCCGCCGTTTCCGCGCGCTGGCGGCGGAGTTGCTGTCCGAACTGGGCAAGCAAGGGGCGGATCATATCCTGATCGGCCGTGAAGGCGGGATCGAACGTGATTTCGCCGTGTTGCGCGAAGACATGGCCAAGGCATTGCGGAAACTCGCCGCATGATGGCCAGACTCCTCATCCTCGTCGCGCGCGGCTGGCAGTGGGGGCCTTCGCGCATCCTGCCGCCGACCTGTCGCTATGCGCCGAGTTGTTCGGCCTATGCGATAGAGGCGTTGCAGAAACATGGCGCGATTAAGGGTGGCTGGCTGGCACTGAAACGGCTATTGCGCTGCCATCCTTGGGGTGGGCACGGATATGATCCGGTGCCCTGACAGATCCAGACATTGATTTGACAGGGAATTTTTGAGTGGAAGACCGGCGTAATATCATCCTGGCTGTGCTGCTAACTGGCCTGATCCTTTTTGGCTGGCCCTATATTGCGGAGCAATTTTTCCCGGCCCCTCCGCCGGCGGAAAAAACGGCCGCAGCACCGGCGAAGACAGGAGGTGCCAGCACCGACGGCGGCGATATTGCCACTTCATCGGCGACGGCTAAGGCGGTTGCGCTTCCCGCAGCGCTCGCCGCGAACCCGCGCGTGCTGATCGAAACGCCCAAGCTCAGCGGCTCGATCAACCTCGAAGGCGCGCGGGTCGATGATCTGGTGCTCACCACGCATCGGCAGGAACTTTCGAAAAAATCCCCGCCCGTCCGCCTGTTCGCGCCGTCGGGCACCGAAAACGCCTATTTCGCGCGCTTTGGCTGGACGGGGAACGGCGCGACGCTGCCGACCGACAAGACCGTCTGGACTGCAGACGGCAAGAAACTGACGCCGACCACCCCGGTCACGCTCAGCTGGACGAATCCGGAGGGCCAACGCTTCGACATCAAGCTGTCGATCGATGAACATTATATGATCTCGGCTGATCAGCGATTTACCAATGCGGCGGGGCTGCCCACCGCCAATGTCGCCCCCTTCGGCATCATCAGCCGCAAGGGCCAGCCCAAGGACGCGACCAAGGGTGGCTCGATCTTTACCCAGATCCATATCGGCCCCATCGGCGTGTTCAATGGCGAACCCAATTATGACTGGGGCTATAAGCAGGTGGCCGAGGCCCCCGACGGCAAGGTCAGTTTTGCGACCACCGGCGGCTGGAACGGCATGACCGACAAATATTGGCTCGCCGCGCTCATCCCCGACCAGAAGGTCCCGGTGAAGGCCGAGTTCAAATCCGACAGCGACTATAATTGGGCGCATGTCCGCAACGCGCAACTGACCGCCGTTGAACCAGGCAAGTCTGCGGCCCAGACCTCGCGCCTGTTTGCCGGGGCGAAGGAATTTGAAGAATTGCGCGGATACACCAAGACATTGGGCATCCCCTATCTCGATTATTCGATCGACTGGGGATGGTTCTGGTTCATTGCCATCCCGTTCCATCGCCTGCTGCTCTGGCTGTTCGGTGTGTTTGGCAATTTCGGCGTCGCGATCATCGCGCTGACCCTGATTGTCCGCACATTCATGTTCCCGGTCGCCAACAAGCAGTTCGCGTCGATGGCGGGCATGCGCGCCGTCCAGCCCAAGATGAAGGCACTGCAAGAACGCTATAAGGACGACAAGCCCAAGCTGCAGCAGGAAATGATGAAGCTGTATCAGGAAGAGAAGATCAATCCGCTTGCGGGTTGCCTGCCCATCCTGCTGCAGATTCCGGTCTTCTTTGCATTGTACAAGACACTGATGCTGTCGGTCGAAATGCGGCACCAGCCCTTCGCGCTGTGGTTGAAAGATCTGTCCGCACCCGATCCGCTGACCCCGGTCAACCTGTTCGGCCTGCTGCCTTTCCACCCGCCCGCATTCCTGGCTATCGGCGCGCTGCCGATCCTTCTCGGTATCACCATGTGGCTGATGCAGCGCCTGAACCCGCAACCGATGGACGAGGTGCAAAAGCAGGTCTTTTCGATCATGCCCTGGTTCCTGATGTTCATCATGGCACCGTTTGCGGCAGGTCTGCAGCTCTACTGGGTCGTTTCGAACCTGATATCGATCGGCCAGCAGAAATGGCTCCATGCCCGGCATCCGATCTTGCGGGAACAAATGGCAAAGGAAGAAGCCGAGAAGAACAAAGCGAAGGCTTAGGTTTTCGGGGGGAGATGCGTTGCCCCAGCGAAGGCTGGGGCCCATCACGCGCCGAGGTTTAAACCGCAAGGCGAGATAGGCCCCCGCCTGCGCAGGGGCGACGGATTGGAAGTATGGACACAAAAATCTTCTCGGGCCCGGTCAGCTTCCTCAAATCTGCCCCCGGCCTTGAATTTCTGCCCGAGGCGAGCGTGCCCGAAATCGCCTTTGCCGGCCGTTCGAATGTCGGCAAGTCGAGCCTGATCAACGCGCTGGTCAACCGCAACGGGCTTGCCCGCGCGTCGAACACGCCGGGGCGCACGCAGGAACTCAATTTCTTTGACGTGGGCGATCCGCCGCTGTTCCGCATCTGCGACATGCCGGGCTATGGTTATGCCAAGGCACCGATAAAGACGGTGCAGAAATGGCGCTATCTGGTGAATGATTATCTGCGCGGGCGGCAAGTGCTCAAGCGCGCCTTCCTTCTGGTCGACAGCCGCCATGGGATCAAGGAAGTCGATCGCGAGATCATGAAGATGCTCGACGGGGCAGCGGTCAGCTATCGCATCGTGCTGACCAAGACCGACAAGATCAAGGCAAGCGAACTGGCCGCTGTCGAGGCGGCAACGCTGGCCGAATTGCGCAAGCACAGCGCCGCCTTTCCGTTGATCAGCGCCACGTCTGCCGAGAAAAAGGGCGGGATCGATGCGCTGCGCGATGCGGTGCTGGAGGCGATCGTCGCCTAGACGCAGGCAACGGATTCGCACATTTGCGACACCGACCTGTTTTTACTCCGGTTTCCGGCTCTCGACACGGCGACAATCTCCCGCCATTAGGTCTGCATGACCATGAAACTCATCATCGGCAACAAGGCCTATTCAAGCTGGTCGATGCGCGGCTGGCTCGCCTGCAAACAGTCCGGCCTGCATTTCGAGGAAATGACGGTTCCGCTGTACGATGACGGCTGGGACGAGCGCAGGCGCGAGGAAGACCTTGCCCCTTCCTCTGGCAAAGTGCCGATCCTGTGGGATGGTGACGCGGTGATCTGGGACAGTTTCGCGATCCTCGAATATCTGGCCGACAAGGTCGGGCGCGAACGGTTCTGGCCGAAGGAAGAGGTTGCGCGCGGCATGGCGCGGGCGATGGCGGCGGAAATGCATTCGGGTTTCATGTCGCTGCGTCGCGAATGCCCGATGAACCTGCGCAAGACCTATGAAGGCGTCACCATTTCAGAGGAAACGCGCAACGATGCGCTGCGCATTTTGGGCCTGTGGGCAGAGGCACGCGCGCGCTTTGGCAAGGAAGGGCCCTATCTGTTCGGCACCTACAGCGCCGCCGACATCATGTACGCGCCGATCGTGACACGGTTCATAACCTATGGCTTCACCCTGCCCGGCTTTGCGCAGGCCTATATCGAGGCGGTGCTCGCCCATCCCTGGATGGAGGAATGGTATCAGGCGGCGCAGAATGAGCAGTGGGTGATCGAGAAGTTCGAGACCGAACCGGGCAAGTGATCCGCCCCCTCGCCCTGCGGCTGGGCGTTGGCCAGGGCCAAAGTCCCGGGGTCAGGACCTAGATGAGCCGGGTTGCCGGATAGGGCGTGCCATCCTTGTGGTAATAGCCATTCTCGTCGAACGTCATGTCGATATCCGAATAGGCACCACCTTTTGCCCGCTCACCGGTGCCGATGGCGATGAAGCTGCAATCGCTGTCACTCCGGTTGACCAGATGATGCCCGTTGCGGACACCGGCAGGCCATGCGGCAACATCCCCCGGTTGCATCACCGTTTCGCCATCATCCTCGATCA
>JADLBY010000183.1 GCA_020847445.1 Sphingomonadaceae bacterium
ACTTTTAAGCGGCGTCGCGATTCAGGGATTTCAGAGCAAGGCTGCGCAGCCACTTGAAGAGCTTTTGCTGTACTGGCGCGGTGTTCAAATTAGTGGCGTGGAGGACATCGAAAGAGCGGTCGAGTTGGCCAAACCACTAATAACGTTGAATCGGTTTGCTTTCATCCCGCCCACAATTGGATGGTTTTCCGGATTAGCCTTTTTTGTAGGTGCAATAGCTCTCGGGCTGCATGTCGAGCATCGAGGCAAGGCAGTCGTCGATCGTTGTCTAGAGCTTCAGAACGATATGCTCTCACTAAAACCACGCCGCGCCGATAGCCGCGAACTCTTCATTGCTCTCAAATGTGATCCTACAAGGCTGTAGAGGCGCATTCGTTTGCCTCCTAATCCCATGGCGCAATTGGCCCTCGACGATCAGTTCCAAGTAAACGCGAAAGGCCCCGCCTTTCGGCGGGGCCTTTCCGACCACACGACAGCCTCCATGGCTTGGTATCGCCATGTGAGGCCCGCTGTTTCCGGTAAGGAAACAGTCTCAAAGCCCGATGCCGAAGCAGCGCGGGAACCCGTTGGATATATCCAACTACAGATGAATGGTCAATGAAGAGAGGCCTAATCCGTTCAAAACAGCTGCTTTGACGGCTTTCAACTGGTCCATGTCCAATCTGCCGGAAAGGAAGACGCGTGCGCCGTCCTTCCGACCGGCCTTGAAACGATCAAGCCTGGCATGCGCAACGGTTGCCACCATGTCGCACTTTGCCCACATCACTGGGGAGTCAAATGGTTGCGGCAAGGGCGTGGCCAATTCAATTCGGCAATGATGCGCTTCGAACGGATCAGGCGCAGTCGTGCTGAGTGGCACGACACCTACAAGTCCTGCACGATGTCTAAGTCGGGGCGAAATGACGACAATTGGCCTACGCTTGGTCATTTCTGGTTCGATAAAGCCGGTATTGTAATCGCAAAGCAGAATTTCGCCCGGTTTGGGATAGTATTGGAGGGCCATTGTTGAACGATCATACGAGTTGTTGGGATTGGCGCAACACCTTCATGGCCTTGCATTTGTGCTAAGCGCAAATTGTTGCATCAGTCCTGTGGGAATCGCTCGCGCTTCCTTGCCGACGCGGCACGCGGGGGATGAAGCGCCCCCGCTCACCCCATCGGGTAGAGGATCTCCTTCGTAACCTTGTGGATGGCCTTCATGACATCGTCGGGAAGGACAAGGTCTGCCGCCGCAAAGATCTCCGCGCATTGTTCGACGGTTGTGACGCCGACGATCGTCGAGGCGACGAAGTCATGCTGTTTCGACCAGGCGACAGCGAGCGTCACGGGCGACATGCCCGCCTCTTTCGCGATCTCCATGATCCGTGCCGTCGATTCTTGCGCGCGCGGCCCGGCAAAGCGATTAGCCATTGTCGCCTGTCGGCCGCCCATTTCGAGATAGGCCGAAAACCTGGCGCCGGCCGGGCGCTTGCCGTCCTGATATTTTCCCGAAAGGACGCCGCCGCCGATCGGCGAATACGGGATGAGGCTCACCCCTTCCTGACGGCAGACCTGCGCCAGCTCATCCTCGAAGCGGCGGTTGTTGATGCTGAAATTGTTCTGGATCGTCTGGTAGCGCGCGGCGCACACGCGCTCGGACGCCTGGATCGATTTCATCAGCCCCCAGCTCGTTTCGTTCGAACAGCCGAGGATGCGGACCTTGCCCTCGCGGACCAGTTCATCGAGCGTTTCCATTGTTTCTTCATAGGGCGTGTCATGATCGGGCCAGTGCGTCTGGTAGAGATCGATATAATCGGTCTGGAGCTTGCGCAGGCTGTCTTCGACCGCAACCTTGATATTGTGCCGGTCCAGCGCCGTCATGCCGCCGCGCTTGGGGCTTTTGAACCAGGCATGGCTTGGCCCCGAAACCTTGGTAGCCAGGATGATCGAATCGCGGTTCTTGCCCTTCAGCCAGCGGCCGACAATCTCTTCGGTCACGCCGACATATTTGATATCGGGCGGCACGGGATAACCTTCGGCCGTGTCGAAAAAGTTGATCCCGGCATCCAGGCTCATGTCGAGCACGCGGTGCGCCGTTGCCTCGTCGGCCTGATTCCCGAACGTCATGGTTCCCATGCAGATATCGGAAACGTAAATGGCACTCTTGCCCAGCCTGCGTGACTTCATCGACATTTATCCTCTTGACCATCTGGGGTGTTTGGCCGGAACACCAGCCGCAAGAACCAAGCCAAACATGCTTGTCCCTTCCGCATAACTGCCGGTAAGGGCGTGTCAACGATACAAAAGACAGGGACAGTTCAAAAATGAGCGATACGGGCGAGGTGAATATCAAGCGCGACCGGCTGGTCATCACTGCCTCTTCGCTGGGCACGGTTTTCGAATGGTATGATTTCTTTGTCTACGGCACGCTCGCGGCACTGATCGGGAAGCTGTTCTTTCCCGCGGGGAGTGACAGTGCTGCCTTCCTGAAGGCGTTTGCCGTGTTCGGCGTGGGCTTTGGCGTGCGGCCATTGGGCGCACTCCTGTTCGGCGTGCTGGGCGACAAGCTGGGGCGGAAATACACATTCCTTGTCACGATCACGCTGATGGGCGTTGCGACAGCAGGGATCGGCTTCCTGCCGACCTATGCAACGATCGGCGTCTGGGCACCGATCCTGCTTGTCGTGTTGCGCGCGTTGCAAGGCCTTGCGCTCGGCGGGGAATATGGCGGCGCTGCCATTTATGTTGCCGAACACGCACCCCGCAACAAGCGCGGATTCTACACCGGCTTCATTCAGGGCAGTGTGGTTGGCGGATTCATCCTGTCGCTGGCCGTGGTGCTGACGACCAATGCCATTGTCGGCAAGGAGAGTGATTGGGCCTGGCGGATACCGTTCCTCTTTTCGCTGTTGCTGCTTGCCGTTTCGCTCTGGATCCGGATGAAGCTTTCCGAAAGCCCGGTTTTCCAGGCGATGAAGGAAGCCGGTGAAACGGCGGTCAACCCCTTGAAGGAAAGCTTTGACAGCTGGGCCAAGGTCCGCCGCCTGCTCGCCGCGATGATCGGTATTGCCGCCGGCCTGACCGTGATCTGGTATACGGCGCAGTTCCAGGCGCTCTATTTCTTGCAGAATGCACTCAGGATTGACGATACCGCCGCGCAGATCATCGTTGGCGCGGGCGCGATTGCCAGCCTGTTCTGGTTCGTCTTCTTTGGCTGGCTGTCGGATCGGATCGGCCGGAAAAAGCCGATCATCATCGGCTATGCGCTGACGATCGTCCTTCTCTTTCCGCTGTTTCACGCGATGGCCAACCTCGCCAACCCGGCGCTTTCTGATGCCATGGCGCGAAGTCCGGTCGTGGTGACGGGTAGTGACTGCGCCTACAACCCGTTCGCGCAATCGGGCCAGACGACCGAATGCGGCAAGGTGCTCGATATCCTTTCGAAGCGCGGCGTCGCCTATACCAAGAAGCAGGGCGATCCGGCCTCCGCTCCGGTGGTGACGATCGGCGGGACCGTTGTCGACGCGACCGCACCCGAAGCGCTTGAGGCGGGCCTGAAACAGGCAGGCTATAATCTCGACAAGGTCGCGCCGCCCGCGGGCAAGCTGTTCGGGCTGATCCTCTGCATCATCGGCATCGGTTGCCTTTCAGGCATGACCTATGGCCCGGTTGCCTCCTGGCTTGTCGAGTTGTTCCCGGCGCGCACGCGCTACACCTCTATGTCGATTCCCTATCATATCGGGACGGGTTATTTCGGCGGATTCCTGCCGTTTATCAGCCAGTATATCGTGGCGCGGACGGGCGATCCCTTCGCCGGGCTCTGGTATACGGTGGGCGTCGTCGCGGTCGCGCTTGTCGTGGCTGCGTTGTTCCTCCCGGAAACCAGCGGCAAGGAACTCGACTGATCGCGCGTCTGGCCTTATCGCGCGCGGGATGACCGGCACTGCACCCCTTCGCCTTGCGCTCGATGGCGCTGCGCTCATTGCCAATTGGCGCTGGCTTGCCGCGCAAAGCGGCAGGGCCGCCTGTGGTGCGGCGATCAAGGCGGACGGTTACGGCCTTGGCGCGCGGCCGGTGCTGGACCGGTTGGCCGATGCCGGATGCCGCGACTTTTTCGTGACGACATGGGATGAGGTGCGCGCGCTTGGCGCCTTGCCGGACGGCCTTTCGCTTTCGGTCCTCCACGGCGTGCGCGACGCGGATATGGCCGAGGCAACCACCGCCCGCGCGCGGCCCACGCTCAACACGGTGGAACAGGTGAAGCGCTGGAAACAGGCGGGCGGGCCCACGTGCGACGTGATGGTCGATACGGGCATGAACCGGTTGGGCATAGCCCTGCAGGACGTAGCGGATGGCCTGCTCGATGGCCTGAACATCGACACGCTGATGAGCCATCTGGCCTCTGCCGACGAGGATGTGCCGCAGAATGCGCAGCAGCGTGCGGCCTTCGCGGCGCTTGCGGGGCGGACGGGCGCGCGGCGGATGAGCCTGGCCAATTCGGCGGGCATCTGCCTTGGGCCCGATTATCATTTCGATCTGACGCGGCCCGGCCTTGCCCTTTATGGCGGCGTTCCGCGCGGCGAGGCGGCGGGGCACATTGCGCCGGTCGCGCACCCACAGGCGCAGGTTATCCAGCGCCGCCGCATCAAGGCTGGGGATAGCGTGGGCTATAACGCAACCTTCACGGCGAAGCGCGCAATGGAGCTGGCGATCCTCAATATCGGCTATGCCGACGGGTATCTGCGCGGCTTTTCCAACCGCGGCAGCGCGGGCGGCGGACGCTTCCCCGTGATCGGTCGTGTCTCGATGGACCTGATTGCGATTGCTGTCGACGCCGACCCCGCCATTGCAGAGGGGGACTGGATCGCGCTTGATTATGCGCTGCCCGAAGCATCCGCCCAATCCGGCTTGGCGCAGTATGAATTGCTGACCACGCTCGGCCATCGATTCGACCGGGTTTGGATGTAAAAAGGGCCGCCCCGAAGGACGGCCCTGGCAGTGTGTTTTGGTGCTGTGAGTTGGCTTAGAATTTCAGGCGAATGCCTGAATAAAATCTTCTGCCAATCGCGTCG
>JADLBY010000184.1 GCA_020847445.1 Sphingomonadaceae bacterium
GCGACGGGTTCGCCGGTCAGTGCCACAGGGTCCCGAGCCCCCTCTGCTCTCCTTCCAAAAAGGAAGCGGCCCTCCGGCGTAAGCCGAAGGACCGCTTCTCTCGGGTAGCGAGTGGCCTTGCCTGTCAGGAGGAGGTCAGGCGGCCAGCTCGCGGGGGGACTGATGTTCGGTATCGACGCGTGGCTCAGCGTCAGTGGCGTCAATCTTGGGCTCGCCAGCCTCTGGCGCGGCGGAAGCGAAGCGCATGACCTCAGGCACCCAGGCCAGAGCCTTCTCGCGCACCTCGACTTCGGTGATGTAAGTGCCGGCGAAGACACGCTCGGCGCTCATCGCGAGATCACCCTTCTTGACCGAGGCAAAGCGCGAGGAAAGCTCGAGACCGCCGACATCGGTCAGCGCATCAAGGATCACCTGCTTCGACACCCGGTCGAAGTAGTTGGTCGCCGTCGGTCGCCACCACTGCGCCATGTCGATGCCGATCAGGCTGCCGAGGTGGTCCTGGAACGGCAGCTGACGCTCGCCCGTCATGTTGAGGCTCGCCTCAAGCGACCGGGCAACGACATAGCCGAGCCAAGCGGCGCGGCTGTCATCGGACAGCGCGCGAAACAGGTCGAAGCGGGACATCGCGTCGGCGCCCGTGCGCCAGCTTTCGTCGAGACCCGACCTGAGTTCGGCGAGCGCGCTGCTGGCCGGAGCATCCTTGGCTTCGAAGCCAAGGATCGGCCCTGCCGGAACTGGCGCGCGCAGCGTGGTGGCAGCCCGCGCCCGCCAGTCGTGCGTATCGGCATCAGCCAGCGTGAAGACCATGACGTCGAGGGCAAGCCCGGGATCAGAGGCAACATGCAGGGCCAGGACATCACGGCGCTGCATGGCGAGCTCATCGACCAGGCGCTTGGACAAGGTGGTCCGGCGCTTGTCCGAACCTTCCTCGCCAGCAACGACTTCGATCCCGCTGTCACCTTCATCAGGTTCAGCCTGTCGCTCGCCGTAGAACACGGGCTGGAGAACCGGCGTGCCATCGCGCGAGAGGACCAGGATCATGCCCGCTTCGGCCTTGAGTTCGGCCGCGATGACTGGCTCGCGTGCGCGGATTTCCTGACACTCGCGTTCGATGGCCTCGATAGCCGCTTCGGCCGCCGCCACGGCTTCCTCGGCGCTGTCCTCATCTTCCAGGATCGCTGCATGCTCGTCATAGGAGGCATCGAGTTCGTCGAGCCTCGCCAGTTCCGCTTCGGTGAGCGGCGCCGGTTCAGCAGGAAGCCGGACCAGCCCTTCGACCAGATCGTGGCTGGCATAGGGATCGAGCGTGGGCTTGACCCAGGCGAGACCCTGCTCGGCTGCGAGCGCCTTCGCCTGCTCTTGCATTTTCGCTGCGGCGAGGCTCTCAAGCAAGGCGACATCGACCCAGGATTCGCTGTCATCGTCATCGAACAGTTCGCGTTCGATCCGCCCCCCAGCAGCGATGTAGGCGTCACGGCCAACGAGCCGGGCGCGCGGATCGTTGCCCCGTACGGTCCCGGACAGGACCATTCGCCGAATGCTGTCGGGATTGGGCGCATAGTAGGCCGAGGAAACCTGCTCGAAGACGCGGGCTTGGATTTCCTGGTCCGAAGTCGCACCGAAGGCTTTGGCGATGTCGAGGGTGATTTGGCCCGAGGCCAGTGCCTCGAACACGACGGGCGCGAGCGTCGCGAGACGCAGACGCCCCTCGACGAAACGGATCGTCAGGCCAAAACGGCGGGCAACATCTTCGACTGTCGCACCGCCTGCCACGAACGCGGCAAAGGCCTGGGCTTCATCGGCTGGGTTCATGGCCAAACGGTGGAAGTTTTCTGCGAGGCTGGTCTCGACCGCGGCTTCGGCGCTGTCCTCGAGCACGAGGCACGTGACTTCGTGATCGCGGGCGAGGATCTTTTCGTCCGCGAGCGCCACCATCGCTCGGCGGCGGCGCTCGCCGGCATCGACTTCGAACTTGCCCTTGGCGGAGGGCCGGACAATGAGATTCTGCAATAGTCCATGGGCTGCGATGCTTGCCTTGAGCTCGGCATCGGCAGCTGGATCACTGTGACGGCGGACATTGCGGGGGGACTGAACGAGTTTGTTCAGCGGGATCGACTTGATCATGGGGCACACTCCTGATTGTGAGCCCGGTGCATCGCCTATCGACGCCCAATTGGCTCAATCAAGACAAAGCCCACTCCCCTCTGCTTCTTCGCTGCGTTTACTTCGGCAATCTAATTTCAGACAATGACCGGACAGCTTGGCGATGAAGCATGCAATATTCTCGCGCGGCTTCGACACTAAGGCGCACGGCTCAAGCCTTTCCCTTGAGGCAAGAGCTTTGTTTTAATCAGCCTGAAAATCTCGGCCTGATAGCGAGCATCAGCCAAGGCATCATGTGTGCCAGTAAGGGTCGGCGCCACATTTTGCGCGATCCGGCTCGAGCGGGTGTCCACCCAAGAGCAATCGGTTGCCCCCATATACAGCGCCTTGATGTCGAGCGCGGTGAAGCCGAACGGGTTCTCCCCGAGGAACCGATGGAAATAGTAATTGATGAATGACCAGTCGAAGGGAGCGTTGAACCCAACGAATATGATGGTCGCATCATCGCCGCGCAGATCACCCAGCCATCGCGCGAATTTCTCCATGGCGAGACGAGGTTCCTCGCCAGTTTGCGCCAGCGTCGCCAGGGATAGCCCGGTCACTTCGAGAGCCTTGGGGTCGAATTTGTCACTGATTGGCTTAAGCTGGCAGGAAAAGGCTTCTTCCGGGGCAAAAGCCGAGCAGGCGCCAATAGACAGAAGGCTGTACTCGCCCGGGATAGGCCCTGACGTCTCGACATCGACGGAAACGAATATCTCGCGCTTTTCGCTCATGAGATCAGTGGCTCCGTTGGTACAAGAGAGGGGCGATTGCGGATCGCGTTCCAATGTTCGCGGAAAGCGCGTTTGCGATCCTCGGCGCTGCCGCTCGCTTTCCACTGTAGGCCGGAAAATGTCGTGATGTCGAATGGTAGGCTGGCCCCCTCGCGCACCATGACCATGGTCGGCAGGCAACGTCCAAGGGCATAGCCCAGTTCTAGAAAACAGTTGGGCCGGGCACCGGTGATATCGGCCAGAACAATGCTGCTGCGATGCAGCTTGGCGAATATCTCCTGATCGATGCGCGCATGCTCATAGGTTTGCCGCCCATCGATCACGACCAGGCGATAGCCGAGCTCGTCCTCGATCACCGGCTTGACGACCATATCGAAAAATGTCTGGACGTCTTCATAGTCCTCAAGATCGGGATTGAGCAGGCGAACCGCGAAAGCCTTCGGCCGCTCCAGCGCCTCGAGGAGATCGATCAGCACGGAGATCCGGCTCGGAATAGCTTGGCGGCTCGGGAAGCCGATCCGATTGATCCAGTCATGAGCATCGCCATTATCCGCAATCTGGAACAGGCGGCGGGTCTGGCTACTCGCCAAACCAAAATTATAGAGCCGTCTTGCGCCTTTGGTCTCGGCGCAGAGCGGTAGATTGAGCGGCACGATCGGCTTGCCCGCATCATGATAGAGGTTTGCCAGATAAAGGACGCCCTCATCACCGCCCAGGACGACGAGAACATCGCCAAAGCGCGCCTGCGCTTCCATCCGCTTGCTGTTCATATTCCATTGCGCGGCGCTCTCGATTTTCACGAGCTGGGAAGATCGCAGTTCGTCCCATAGCCCGGCGTGAGCGTCGGGAATCTGCTCTTCGGTCTTGTGGTGCTGAACGGCGACCACAAATGGTCCCGGCACGCTGGGCGGTCTTTGCGCCAGATTGTCCTTCACGGCCTTCCAGATCAGCCAGTCGAAACAGATCGGCATGCCGTCGGCTTCCCGGACTGGTTCGGCATCGACCGGAATGACGAAATTGGCCCCGCGCCTGACCAGCTCCCCGACCAGACCGGCGATGAATGTTCGGGCGGCTTCCACCTCAGCAGTCGATGCGGCGGCGACATCCTTGGCAATGCTTCCGGAGATGTGGATACGGCGTCCGAACAGCGGCGATCGTGCCATTACTTGTCCTCCATGACCGGCGAAGCATGAAGCGTGACCGCAACCGACAGCAGATCCTCGAACCGGAGGGCGCGATCCGGATAGGCCTGGGCAAGCGCCGTCGGGTAGAGTCGTGGGCGGATGTCGGAATAGGTCCATGCCGGGCACCCCTCGCGCGCCGCCGTGGCCTCCACCAGTTGGCCGATCTGCGCCGCGCTGGCATCGAGGCCCACCAGATCCATCCGGAACAATTCACCACGTTCCGCGTCCGATGGCCGGCGGAACTCTTCGACAATGGCCGCACGGCGTCGGAGCGCTGCGTCGAGAACCGACAGACGGTTGGTACATAGGATGACGACGATACGCCCACCATACCGGCGAAGATCATCGACGCCCTGGATCAGCGTGTTGACCGCGACCTTGTCTTCATGGTGGCTGTGGTCCTGCGAACGCGATGCGCCCAGGCTGTCTCCTTCATCGATGATGAGGATGGCGCGGCGACTCTTGCCGGCCGCCTGGACGACCTTGTGGAAGGCTTCGGTGATCAGACTTCCCATCTCGCCAACCATGCCGCTGCCACGCACTCGGTTCGAGAGCTTGAACAGCATGGAGTCGGAACTCCTGGCCTCCGCGACAAGCCGGTTTGCGATACACTCCGCTGTTGCCGTCTTGCCGGTTCCGACGTCGCCATGAAAGATCACCAGCGGATACTGTTCGGCGACAAGATCGCACAAGGCGAGCTTGCCGCCATGTTTCTGGCGGTTCCAGTCACCCAGGGCGCCAACGTTCAGGAGCAGGCGAAGCTGGTCGTGGACGCGGGTATAGCGGGCCTCGAACCCCAGCAGCCGCTTCTCCCGACCGGCCAGAACATCGCTGGGCAGCGCGATTTCGCTATCGAAGATGCTTGGCTGGCTCATGCGGCCCAATCCTTGCGCTGCATGCCATAGGCATTGCTGACATAGTTGCGACCGCCCGAAGAACTCAGGCTCGAATGGCTGGTGTCATCATAGGACGTCGTCCATCCGATCTTGAGCTTACCGCTCGTCTTCTGGCGCGCTTCCTCGGTATAAGCGGCGGTATAGCTGATGATGATCCGCAGCGTCGCACCTGACAGGCGGGGCCAGAGCACGCCGCCCGGGCGGCTTGTGGTCAGGCCGCTGGCATCGGTATCGACATTGAACCGGGTGGCCTTCTTCTCGACCCCATATTGCAGCAGGGTGAGATCGACCCAGGCCAGATAGCCCGCCTTGGCCAGCACCTCAATGTCATGGGCATAATCGGCGGCCTGCTGGGCCGTCCACGCACCAGTGCTGTCGGCGATCATGGTAAGATCGGCCTTCACTCGGCGCACGACATTCTCGACGTCGGTCGTTGTATAGGTGGCGGAAGCCGTTCGCGTCTGGCTCATGGTCAGTCCTCCACCTTGAAGCCAGGGCCGAAGAGTTCCTTCCAGACCCCATTGTCGTCTTCCACGGACGCGAAGTTTGCTGCCTCCCAGGCTTCCTGTGCCGCAGCGACGATTTCCTTGCGTTCCGCTTCTGAAATCCGGCTGGCGACATTGTTGAGGCTGTAAACCGGATCGAGGATCACGACGGGATCGGAAAAATATCCGAAAGGTGCGGTGTTTTCTGGGAAGCGGATTTCCTCCTTCAGACCCGATTGGGCGATATAGAGGAGGAAGTCGCGAAAGCGCTGTTCGATGCTGCCTGCCTTGCCCTGCGTCGCGAGGACGTGCGCCATGATCAGTTCGATGGCGAACGACTTGAGTGGCTTGATTTCGGCATAGTTGCGCCACTTCTTCGCCATGCGCACGAGCGTGCGGAAATCGCCGTCCTGGTTCTTGCGATCACGCACGAACTGGATCTGGCAGGGCGCGCAGGTCTGGATCTTCGAACCATCGTGAATGTCATACTGCCAACCAAATCCTGGCCTGCCGGCATCCTCGACCACGGGCACGATATCGACGCTGAGGCCCGATCCCACGAATTTCACAGTGGCGGCCTTGCGCTGGATCTCGAAGTCCTCGACCGATTTGTTCGGATAGGTTTTGACCAGCAGATCGTAGATCGTTGCGCTGAGGCTATCGAGGGTTTCCTTGGTCGCATCGCGGCCTGAGATGTAGAATACCACATCGACGTCCACCGGGTCCGACGCCGTCCGGCGCAAGATAGTGAACTTGGCGAAAGAGCCCGCCTTCACCACCTTGGTGATCTTGATTTCGGTCTTGTCGCGGACGCTCTTGCACAGCTCCGTGATCAGCCGGTCGACCTGCGCATGATATTCCTTCCGCTTGTCCCCCGGCAAGCGCAGGACGTTGCTGTCATAGTATCGCAGCTGCGTGTTACTCAGTCCCATAGCCCACCTCTTTCCGGCTCGTCATCGCAAACCGGGCAGAGACCGGCTTCCCGCGCGTCATCGGTTTACAAAAGCCGATAAAATCGCGATTGTGAACGAAACTTAGGATCGGTTTACCGCATTTCAAGAGGTTTTGGTTTACAAAATATGCTCCATATACCATTTATGGAAACTGACCTACGGAGGTCAATGAAGGAGACCATCATGATCGGGAACAAGCTCAAGGTTGCGAGGTCGGCGTCCGGCCTGTCGCTGCGTGCGTTGGCCGATACGATGGACGGCATCGTGTCTGCCCAGGCTATTGGCAAGTATGAGCGAAACGAGGATATGCCGAGTTCTCGCGTACTGATCGCGCTTGCCCGGGCATTGGCGGTTTCCGAGGAATATCTTTTAAGCGAGGACGAACTCTCGCTGGAGGGCGTGGACTTTCGCAAGAAGGTCGGCACGTCCTCTCGCGAGGAAGCCATGCTCGAGGCGCGAGCCATCCACATGCTCGAACGCTATCTCGCGGTCGAGGACATGCTCCAGATGCGTAGTGTCGAATGGGAGCAGCCACGAAGTGCTCCGCACCCGGTGGCCGATGTTCGCGATGCTGAGGATGCAGCCCGTTCCGTGCGAGACGACTGGGGACTTGGCAACGACCCCATCCCGCATCTTGCCGAATTGTTGGAGGAACGCGGCATCAAGGTGCTGTCGCTCGATCTCGACGACGTGGACGGACTTGCCGCCAAGGTACGGCGCAAGGGCAACGATGCGGCGCGCGTCATAGTCATCAAGCGAAGCTCCTGGTCGGAGCGCAAGCGTTTCAACCTGGCGCATGAGCTTGGCCATATGGTCATTGCTCCTGCTGGTGGCGTGGATGAGGAAAGGGCCGCGCATCGTTTCGCCGGTGCATTCCTGATGCCAGCAGACGTGCTACGCGCCGAAGTCGGCGCCCATCGTTCCTCGATCAGCATCGGCGAGCTGGTTGCACTCAAGAAACTGTTTGGGGTCAGCATTCAGGCGCTAGCCTATCGCTGCAAGGATCTGGGTATCATCAACCAAGCGGCATGCGCCCGCCTCTTCAAAATTTTCGCCGAGCGAGGATGGCGTACGGCGCCTTTTGAAGAACCGGAGAGCATGCAGCCGGAACTGGAAGAGCCGCGGCGCTTCGAGCGGCTATGCTATCGTGCTCTGGCCGAAGGCGTGATCGGAGAATCGCGAGCCGCGGAGTTGCTCGGCATTTCCGTGCGTGAACTCGACCGGCGACTGGATCAGGTGGCAGCCTGATCGGTGGCGGTCCTGGTATCCGATACTTCGGTCCTCATCGACCTCGAACGGGCGAACCTTCTCGATGAGATGTTCCTGCTGCCATTCGAGTTCGCGGTGCCTGATCTCCTTTACGTTCGTGAACTGCAGGGGGAACTCGGCGACAGACTGAGGGCGCTCGGACTGCGGGTGGAGGAACTCACGGCATCTGAACTGCGGCGCGCGACAGGAGTTAATCGCCAGCATCAGAAGCTCTCAGTGCCCGACACCTTTGCTTTCGCACTTGCGGAGTCGCGGACATGGACGCTGCTGACCGGTGATGGAATCCTGCGAGAACTGGCCGCTGCTGAACAGATCGCCATGCACGGAGTTCTATGGCTCTTCGACCAGATGGCCGATGGTGCCCACGTAAATTTCGATCGGTTGCACAGTGGCCTAACCCAACTTTATGCCCATCCGCGCTGCCGCCTTCCTGCGAGTGAAGTTAAGCATCGCTTGACTCGCTTTGCCGGTTGACATTCGGGGATAGCCATTCCGTCGATAGGACCGGGAGCGTCAGTGGACGCGCGGAGCAGCGAACACTATCCTAGGCCGGCATGTTCCACCTCCATTGTACCAAAAAGCTGCTTGATAGGATCAAACCGGAAATCATTGCGCCTGGGTTAAGCGACACCAGCCTCGGCAATTGGTATGCCACGGTGCTGTTCTGGAAGCCGCAAGTCGCTTTGCTGGTTTCTGAGCGCACGCTGCTTCCCGTGCTTATGCCGCTAGCTCCAGCGGCCACGCTTGCTCGACGGTTCCCGGCACATTTGGCGCTGGTTCTGAAGGAGCACGGCGTACCAAACGAATTCGTCGCTCAGGAAGTCTGGCGGATGGACAAGGTCCAGTACGCAAAGACTGCGAACCGGAGCCTCGTGGGCATCATCAATGAGTTCGTTAAGCAGGCCGAATTCTGGCTGGCCGCCTATGCCTATGAAAAGGGTGATGATGACGACCTCCTGGCGATTTCGGCGAAGCTAGCGGAGACGCCGTGCAGCCCGCTGTACAAGGGCCCGGTTTCGCCGGACAAAGCCCTCCATGAACTCGTGAAAGCTGGTGCGCAGACTTGATTCTGCTGCCCCCGCCCCGTGCTCGGAGATCCTAGAGCCCTCAGCGGAAGCCCAACTCATGTGGTCAGACAGGATCGGGCGGCAAATCGACGATACGGAAAACAGCTCCCGAACCGGCATCGCGAACAAGGTCAACGCGCTGGCCATCCCAGTGGTAGTCGAGGTGCCGCCCCTGGAGGGGATTTGACGCGCAGTCGGGGTAGAAGAGCGCGACGCATTCCCCACCGGGATGCCGGATGCTCGGGTAGGCAATCCCGTTTGATCCCGCGCCCCTGAGCTGCCGCGCGACCGCTTGGGATGCTGCGTAGCTGTCAGGATCCAGCGTCGGAACCTGCTCCCCCGGCAAAGTTCGGAGATCATGCAGGTCAGCATCGACTGACATGATGATCTCCCGGAACTGCGAGGTCCAGCCAGGTGCTTCCTTCGTCCGGACCATGAAGCGGGCATGGTGGTGGATCGTCTCGAACAGTGCGGTCTCGAACCGGTCGCCCAAGTAGAGCACGCCGTAACTGCCATCGGTAAAGCGGCTTGGCCGATCCGTGCTGACGTGGGTGAACGGCGCCATGAGGTAGGACGCGCCATTACCGCCGACGCGGCGTTCGACCGGAATGAGGTCGAGATTGCCAATAGTCGCCATGATGCGCGGATTGGTCTTCTGCTCTGCCGAGATCAGCAGCGGCCAGTCGGCTGGATCTGCGATGTCTTCGAACAGGTCGATCGGCGGAAAGGCGCTGCGGATGATCCTGACAGCGCCCTTCCACTCAACTCGAGAAACGGGGATATCCGCCGTTTCGTTCACCAGCCACCACGCTCGGCGTCGAGGTAGCGACGCACCCGCATGATATCGGTGAGTTCGCCCCCGAGCATCGCGTCGAGCGCACTGGATCCGCCAAACGCATCGTTGGCCGACCTGATCCAGGCATAGCTGCGGGTTGCCTCCGAGAAGATGATCCGAAGCGCCTTATGAATGCCCATCAGGTTGGACAGCCGAGCGCGGCCATCGCGCGAAACGCGCCCGGGGCCTTCGGCTTTCCAGCGGCGATAGGATCGCACCGGCATGTCGAGCAGCGTTGCCGCCTGCTCGTCGGTGAGCTCCCATTTGCCGAACAGATTCAGGACTGCCCGGAACATGACAGCTGCCTCTTCCTGGGTGATCGGATCGGATCGGAAAGCGGTAACGGCAGTATCAACGGGTTGTAGAGCCAGCATGGCAATTCTCCATTTGGCATCATATATTCCAAACAATGCCATTTGGCAACAGCTTATGAGGATGATGCTAATCTGGCAATCACGCTGGCCGCCCCTTCGATAGGTACGAACAGCCGCGTCTGGTAGCGGATGATTTCCGTGAAACACCCTTGAGCCTTGTACCAGTCAAGACGGGCTACGCTCCATCCGGTCAGTTCAATTCGCTGTGAACCATTGACCAGGCTGCGCTTGACCATGAGCTGCTCACGGCCAGCGAATTCCATGGCTCGGCCGGTCGTCAGGACGGTCTGGACGATCTCTTCGGCGGAAAGCGTTTGCTCGCGTTCCAGACCCAGCGCCCGGCACAGTTCCGGAACAGAATGGACCGGAACCTCCCGGCCAAGCAGCGAGCGGCCATCCGCCGCCGAGATGCGACTAACCCTCACGAAATCCGAAGGAAGCTTGTCCCAGACAGGCAGCAGGAGGCCCGTCGCGAGATAGAGGCGCTCGCGCTTGTGGCTGGTCCGCGCTTCCTCAACCTCGGCTACCCATGCTTCGCGGAAAGCGTCGACGGAGATCCCCTCCCAGCTGCTTTCAGCCAGCTGATCCTCGGTGATGTGGCTGCGCTTCAGCGGGCGCAGCAGCTCGAAGCGGGAAACGCGGGTGCCGTCATCAGCAAGAATGCTGCGGGCGGGCACGAACAAGGCAACCCGGCCTGAGCGGGCATTTCGAACAGGCCGTTGCCGCTGCCCAGTGAGGCCGTGAAGCTCCTCAAGCCGCTTCAGCGTGAGCGGCTTCAGGGCTCTGGCGATTTCCAGTTCCAGCAGATGGGTGGTCGCACCCGAGCCCGGATCGGTGCGCAGCAACGTGTCGGACAGGACCGCGAAGTCTTCGACCGCGATGGTCTCTAGGCCGAGGTCGAGTGTGCCGGCCTGTCGGGCGGCATCGATACGCGCCTCGACCAGCCCCATGAACTCATCGAAGATCGCGTTTTGCAAGGCGATGGGAAGTGCGAGGATGCGGTTGAGCCAGCGCTGGATCGGCGGCAGGTCATCGACCATCGACCCGTCAGGGGCTTCGATTCTGAGACCTGTCAGCTCCTGAAAGCGTCCGAGGCTGACAGCCTCGAGCTTGCCGGTGAATAACAGGCCGAACCAGCGGTGGAGCGCCTCCTTGGCGTAGATGCTTTCGAGATTGTCAGCCGGATCGAACAGGTTCTGTCCGCCGGTCTGGCGCTGCCCGCGCGTGAGGGCACCGAGGCTGTCGAGGCGCCGCGCAATAGTCGAGATGAAGCGGCGCTCGCCCCGCACATCGGTCGTTACCGGTCTAAACAGCGGGGCTGATGCCTGATTGGTGCGATTGGTGCGGCCAAGCCCTTGGATTGCCGCATCAGCCCGCCAGCCCGGTTCGAGCAGGAAGTGCACGCGACGGGCCTGGTTCTTCGCAGCGAGATCGGCATGGTAGCTGCGCCCAGTTCCTCCGGCGTCGGAAAAGACAAGGATGCACTTGGCCCCGTCCATGAATGCTTGGGTTTCAGCGACGTTCGCGCGCGGCGATCGGGATTGGAGTTTCTGATGGCCATCCCCGCTAACGATGAGCCGACGCGTCCGGCCAGTCACTTCCGCCACCTGGTCGACGCCGAAGCGTTCGATGATGGCATCAAGCGCGGTCGCGATCGGCGGCAAGGCGCAGAGCTGTTCGATCATCCGGTCGCGCGCGGCGAGTGCCGATCGGCACAATACTGGCGCGCCATGTTCGTCGCTCATCGGCTCGGAGCGAGGATTGCCGTTTTCGTCGGTGAAGACGGCCATCAGCCGGACAGGAAAACTCTTGGCGAGATAGTCGATCACATATTCTTTGCAGTCGCAGTTTATGTCGAGCGTGGCAGCGGGAGGCGCAGGTTTCCTTCGGTTTTCCATGATTTCACTCCAGATAATATGAGTGCCAGGGGGTTGTCCGGAGACGGGCTAGGCCCGCCTTCGAACGTCGGTGAGCATCGTGATCAGGGCATCGGATGGCGGCTTGAAGCGCCCGGGCTTGATGGCAGGAGCGCCGTGCGCCGCGAGAATCTGCAGCTTCTCCTCGGGATCGGCGCGCAAATAGGTCTCGGTGCTCTGGATGCTGGCATGGCCGAGCCACAATGCGACTTTGCGAATGTCCCCTGTCGCCGCGAGCGTGTGCATTGCGCAGGAATGGCGCAGCACGTGCGGTGTCACGCGCTTTCCAAGGATCGACGGCTGCTTCGTTGCCGCGGTCTTGACGTGCTCGGCCAAACGGAACGCAAACCCGTCGCGTGTCATCGGCTGGCCGTTGGCATTGAGGAATATCTCGGCGACCTCGGCTTCGGGGCGGATCGCAAGCCACGCGCGCAATGCGAACTGGGTCTCCTTCCAGAGCGGGAGGACCCGTTCACGCCGACCCTTGCCCAAGATGTGCACGGTCGAAAGCGAGCGATCCGGGAAATCGCGCAGTTGTAGCGTTACGAGTTCCGACACCCTCAGCCCGCCAGCATAGGCCAGATGCAGCATTGCGCGATCGCGGGTGCCAAGGCGTGTCCGGGGATCCGGGGCGTCGAGCAAAGCCTTGATCTCTGCCCGGTCGAGGTAGTCGATCAGCGCCTTGTCGGTCTTCTTGGTAGGGATCGATCTGACGCGAAGGGCCTGATCCAGGCAGGCCGGAATGCGATACTCGATGTAGCGGAAGAACGACCGGATCGCGGCGAGCCTACCATTGCGGGTCCGAACACAGCTGCCGCGACCGTTCTCGACATGGTCAAGGAAGGCCATGATCATGTCGGTGCCGAAATCCTCGATCTCAAGATCGGTCGGCCGGCGCTTCAGCCGACCGGCGGCGAACTGGACGAGGAGGACGAAACAGTTGGCATAGGTCTTCACCGTGTGCGGGCTAACAGCACGTTCACGTGGCAGATGTTCACGCAGGTATGCCGAGAGATGCGGAGCGAGCGCCGTCATGCCGCTTCTCCCAGGTAAAGCTGCTCGCTGGCAGCTGCGATGTCGCGCAGTAGCACCGGGGTGGCCTCGAGATACCAGTACGTGTTGGCGACCGACGCGTGCCCCAGATAGACACTGAGACCGGCCATGTGGTGGGCGATGGCTTCCCTGTCGGGCGGACATGACTCCAGTGAACGGACAGCGAAGGTGTGCCGCAAATCGTGGAGTCGCATGCCCGCCGTACCGGTCGGCCCACGATATCCGAGAAGCCGGGCCAATCTGACGAACACCACGTGGGCGCGCACCTTGTGCGGTGCCCGCCCCCGGATAGTGACGAACAGGTCGCGGCCCCTGGCCGCGTGCTTCTCGCGGAGGGCGAGATAGACTTCGAGTGCTTGGCGCGTCGATGGCTGCAAGGCAATCAGCCGCTGCTTGCCGAACTTGCCGTTGCGGACGATCAGGCCATCCTCGACCAGATCGCTGCATTGTAACGCGAGGGCCTCGGAAATCCGGAGACCTGTCGCCGCCAGCAGCCCGAACAGGTAGTGGTACGTGTATGGGCTGATCGTGCCTTGGGGTGGAACGTCCAATGCAGCAGTCATGATCGCCCGCACTTGGTCCGGTTCAATGATCGTCGGCGTCGGGCGTGGCCGATTGCCCCGGCCGAATACGCCGGCAGGCGGAACTTCGTGGCCTGAATCTTCGGCGTGAGCGAAAAGGCTGAAGTTACGTGCGGTGTCGAACCTCCGGCGAGCCACATATTGTGAGCTCGACGTGTGGCACCAGTCGTAGATGCGCTGGACCTGAGTGTGCCGATCGCCGAAACCCTCGGCGTAGGTAGCGTACTGGCGGAGCATCCTGTCCTGTTCGGAATACTTCCGACCCAGGCTGCGATGCAGAGCGACGTATCTTGAGATGTGTGTGTTCAACATGGCAGGTCTCCGGGCCAGGGCTGCGCGATCTTCATGAGCATCGGCAGATCGACCTTGGCGTAGATGGCAGTGGTCTCGGGCGAGCTGTGACGCA
>JADLBY010000185.1 GCA_020847445.1 Sphingomonadaceae bacterium
GCCTCCCAGAGTCCGCTCTTGGCTGCGCGGTAACCTTGCTCGTGGAAAGACATTCTTGGATTTGCAGAATGAGTGTTCATTTCCCATCTCCCTGCGCGGTGCGCTGCGGTTTCGATGGGTCTATTATGGAAAACTCATAACATCATGTCAATCGGAAATATGAGAAAGTCATAAAATAGTCGCCGCGCCACGGCAGCGTCCGTTGCCTTTTCATACCCTGCGTGGTGTCTGGCGGCGGTAAGTCGTTCGTGCATTTCCATAGAATGACTTTGCCATATCGGCCTATGAGAAACTCATTGACAGGCAATTATGAGTTTTCCATAATGGCGACATGGAACAGTTTATTGACGTTCGGGCTATCCGCGAAAGCCTCAATCTGAGCCAAGCCGCATTGGCCGCTGAGTTGGGCGTGGACCAAAGCACCGTCTCAAATTGGGAGAACGGGACGCAACCGCGTGGGCCAGCCCGCAAGTTGCTCGAAAGCCTTTGTTCCCGCCCCACCACCCAAACCAAGAGCAGGGTGGCGATATGAGCGTGGCGAGCCAATATCAGCCGCCAGCCAATGGTATTGCCGCGCAGGCACTTGCTGCCAGAGGCGGCGAGGCGCGCGCGATGGTGCTGTTGGACGGTGAGTACTACGTCGTCGGCAAGCATCTGCTCGCTGCCCTGCAGCGTGGCGAGACCCCGGCCGAGCTCGAAATCGATCCCGAAATTATCGATGAGGACATGCTGTGATGAATAGAATGGATGCCTATCGCGCGTACCTGTCCGCCGACGAGATCAGCAAGTTGCTGCTCATGGCGCATGTGCTTAACGGGTATGCAGACCCGCTCACGGTCGCGCACCACGTCTCTATGGCCGATGAGAAATTCGCCAAGCTGGCGTCGGCCCTTGGATATCGCGTCGAGAAGATCGGCGCGGTGAATGAGGCCGCGTGATGATCCGGACCCACTTCATGGAATTAGAGCGCGACGACGGAACCGACGTGACGGTTGAGTACTCGATCAGCGCATACGACCCCGGCGTTTGCTCTGGCCCCGCCGAGGCCTGTTACCCGCCCGAGGGCGGCGAAGTCGAGATCATCAAGGTTTTCAACGATGCCGGCCCCGTCAAATCGACCGACGCCGAAGATGAAAAGTGGTCCGCGCACATCGCGGAAAACCACGATCACGATGACGATAGCTACGATTATTGGGAGCAATGAGATGGACACCAACGCAATCCAGAAGCGCCTGAACGAAATCGCCAGCGCCATGATGACGAAGGGGCTGCGCAATCCTACCGCGAACTTCAAGCTGAGCGCGAACGTCCAGCCAACCGTCTATCTGACTTGGGATAATCTCAAGAGCCGGTACGACAACCATTACAAGTGGATCCACGGCGACGACATCAGGGCGATGTTGGCTGAGGCTGACGAATTCGTGGCAGCGATGCCCGACCGCGATCAGGCCCGCATGAACGAATTCATGACCGCGCTCGGCTCGGTCATCGATCTCGGCCGTGAGAACAACATCGAAGTCGACTTCGTCAATCCGCTAATCGCGACGATGAAGCGGCTGTCGGAGAACGTGCTGACGGACCAGCGGGAGGTCGCGTGATGAACCGCCTTGCCACACTCACTGAATGGACTGCCGACGAAGTGACGATCTTCTTCATGATCGCCATCGCTCTTTTCGTTGGCCTGACATGGCTCACCACTCGCAAGGGTGATGACGAATGACGCGCGTCCAATCCAACACCTGTCGCTATCTCCTCCCGGCGGCGGGCCGTGCCGGAAGCACCGTTCCTCCTCCCGCGAGGCTTCCGGCACACTCATTCATTGCCTCGGAGCGTGTCTTTCGCGCGATCTTTGGTTCGCCTGTCGTCCGGTGCAGAGCAGCCGGTCTCGCGATAACTAACACCGTGATCCGGCTGCTCAATCATTCGGGGGCGCGCGTCATTTGCGACACGCACCCCCGCCTCTACCGCAGCGGGGGACGGGGCTGCGGGAACTCTTCCGAACTTCATGCGCGCCAGAAGCTTGCCGGCCAGTCGCGCTGTTTCAGCGCATCCAGGCCGCGTTCGTTGATCATTGCGGCAGGCAGGCAGCAAAACTCATTGCAGAGGCCGAAACGGCTCAAAAGGTGCGGCCAAATGACGATGTGGCAGACATTGAAAATCAAATTCGCGCTCTGGCGGCTCGATTGGAAGCTGCGAAAGGCGCTTCGAAAGCAGACGCGCAATTGACCAACATCGCCCGCCAATACGGGCAAGGGGAGTGAGCGCGTGAAGTTCACGGCGATTATAGCCTGCATATACGTTGCCATCGACTGCGCCTCGAAAGCTTCCGGTGCTCTCGATCAATCGCTTTTTACAAGCGGCAATGAGTGGCTGTGGTGGGTGCCTGCCGTATCGTTCTTAGCCAACGCTATCGGATTGGTTTTCTTCGCGCGGGTCTATCAGCCATGACCTTCCCCCGCCTCTACCTATTCACCAAGCGCGCATCTCGCCTCTGGCATGGATACGTCACGGTTCCAAGACTGTTGAGGGAGAGGGTGTGATGATCGCAGCGCTCTACGTCGAAACCAATGGCGCATACTTCAACATCGAAGGTGTCGACCCCTGGGATGAACGCCGGGACGCGCGCCGGTATCAAGGGCCGTGGCCGACAGTGGCACACCCGCCGTGCCAGCGATGGGGTAAGCTTTGGGCTGGCCAGCCGCTATGGATCAAGCGCACGGGCGAACGGAAAACCAAAGGCGATGATGGCGGTTGCTTCAAGGCGGCGTTGGCTGCTGTTCGCAAGTGGGGCGGCGTCCTGGAGCATCCTTGGGGGAGTCATGCCTGGGCGCACTTTGGGCTGAATACACCGTCACGGCAAGGTGGATGGATTGCTGCCGATTTCTTCGGCGGATGGACGTGCTGCGTCGAGCAGGGCCGGTACGGTCACTACGCCCGCAAGCCGACGCTACTCTATGCGGTTGGCGTCGATTTGCCAGAACTCGATTGGGGGAAAAGTGAGCCGCGCCTTGATCCAGCGGTTGTTGCGCGGATGGGATTGAAGCGCGCAAAGCGCCTTGGCGAAGTCGGCGGTCGCGGCGGTGGCACGAACAGCACTCCGCGCATCCATACGCCTCCGGCATTTCGCGACCTTCTGATTTCCATCGCCAGGACAGCCTCCCTCTCCGACACAGCTAACAGGAGCGCGGCATGAACGCTCCTATTCGCATGTCAGCAAAAGAGTTTCGCGACGGCGGGGCGCTGACAATCGTTTTGCCCTTTCCGCCATCAAGCCTCACGCCACACGCCAAAGGCTACTGGCGAGCCAAACACGCGGCGACAAAGGCATATCGCGCGCTATGTGCTCAAGAGGCTATGGCGCAAGGACTCCGTCAGGTCTCAGCAAAGGCTATCCGGGCGCGTGTGACGCTTCATCGGCCCAACCTTCGCAGAGATTATCAGAACTGCATTTCCTGCTTCAAGGCGGGCGTTGACGGCCTTGCCGACCGTATTGGCGTCGATGACCGCTATTGGAAAATCGACTTTGTGGACGGCGAACTGGACCGCCCGAAGGGCCGCGTCGTGGTTGAGATTGAGGTGGTGAACAATGGCTAGAATCCGCTCTGTTCATCCCGGCCTCGCAACTGACGAAGCCTACATGCTTATGACCGCCTATGCCAAGGCGGCATGGCCTCTGCTCTGGACCGAGTGTGACGACAGCGGCGTCTTTGAATGGAAGCCCGTCGTGCTCAAGGCGCGTCTGCTGCCTGCTGACAATATCGATTTCAGCGCGATCCTTGACGAATACATCAAGCTTGGCGTCGTCAAGGCTTTCGAGGTTTCAGGCCGCGCTTACGGGGCAATCCGCAACTTTCAGCGGTTTCAGCGCCCCAAAAAGCCGAACCCGATCCACCCCGTGCCGGAAGCGGTAGCGCCGTTTGTTACCGGCGGTTCCCCGCCAGTTCCCCACCAGTTCCCCACCAGTGGGGAAAATCTTCCGCAGATGGAGGATGAAGGAGATAAAAGGGAGACTACACCTAGCGGTGTA
>JADLBY010000186.1 GCA_020847445.1 Sphingomonadaceae bacterium
AACGATGGAATTTGAAGCGGTCGATGAGGGCACCGTGTCGCAGATTCTGGTGCCCGAAGGAACCGATGGGGTGAAGGTGGGAACAGTCATCGCGTTGATTGCAGGCGAAGATGAAGCCGCTGCACCTGCGTCCGTTGCACAGGCTGCGCCAGTCGCGGCGACGGTTGCCGAAGCACCAAAGCCTGCACCTGCACCGCCTAGGACCGTGGCGGAACCTGCAGTTCCTGCGGGTACGGCCATGGCGAGCGTGACGGTTCGCGAAGCATTGCGCGATGCGATGGCCGAAGAAATGCGTGCCGATGACCGCATTTTTGTGATGGGTGAGGAAGTTGCCGAGTATCAAGGGGCCTACAAGGTCACCCAGGGGCTGCTCGAAGAGTTCGGCCCGCGCCGGGTAATCGATACGCCGATTACCGAATATGGATTTGCGGGAATTGGCACCGGTGCCGCGATGGGCGGCCTGCGTCCGGTCATCGAATTCATGACATTCAACTTCGCGATGCAGGCGATAGACCATATCATCAATTCGGCGGCAAAGACCAATTACATGTCGGGTGGACAGATGCGTTGCCCGATCGTGTTTCGTGGCCCCAATGGCGCTGCTGCGCGCGTCGGCGCGCAGCACAGCCAGAATTATGCCCCATGGTATGCGAGTGTCCCCGGACTGATCGTCATTTCACCTTATGATGCCGCCGACGCCAAGGGTTTGCTCAAGGCCGCCATCCGCTGCGAAGACCCGGTGGTCTTTCTGGAAAACGAGTTGATGTACGGGCGCAGCTTTGAAGTGCCGGCAGTCGATGATTATGTGCTGCCGATCGGCAAGGCGCGCGTCGTGCGGGAAGGGGGCGACGTAACGATCATATCCTATTCGATCGGTGTCGGCTTTGCGCTGGAAGCCGCCGAAAAGCTGGCAGGGCAGGGGATCAACGCCGAAGTCATCGACCTGCGCACAATCCGCCCGCTCGACAAGGCGACCGTCCTTGCCAGTCTGGCAAAAACCAACCGTCTTGTGATTGCCGAGGAAGGCTGGGCAACCTGCTCGATCGGCAGCGAGATCGCCGCCATCTGCATGGAGGAAGGATTTGACGACCTCGATGCGCCGGTTCTGCGTATCGCGAACGAAGATGTGCCGATGCCCTACGCCGCAAATCTCGAGCGCGCGACGCTGATCAATGCGGACAAGATTGTCGCAGGCGTGCGCAAGCTGCTGGGCTGATCCGGCGGGCCGGATCAGAAGTTGCAAAGCGCTTTGGTTACATTCTCTGTGTTATAGATTTGCGTGAAGTCACGCGAATCTCGCACGATCATCGCCGAAGTCGCCACGATGTCCTTTTCGACCAGGTTGGAAAAACCGACGTCGAGAATGGGACGGAAATGGTAGTGGATTTCGGTAAACATCACAGCACCGAAATCGGGCGCGGTGACTTGCCGACCTGCCGGGCCGATACCGTCGACATTGGAGTGCGTGGAAACCTTGCCGTAAAGCGGTTGATAATGCGTACCCGGGCCGGAACAGCGTTGCCAGCGGATGCGGTATTTGTTGGTCGTGTTCGGGTTGGCAACCGGCTCGACGCTTGAAAGAATGATGCGGGCATTGCCACGCGCGACGGTCTGGTGCGTTCCCGGGTCGGTATAAGGATAGAATCCGTCGAACAGCAACCCGCGCCCTTCATGGCGGGCGCCGATGAAGACGTCGTTGATGTCGACTTCGGAAACACGCTTCGCGGTGAGCAGGCTGTTGGTTCCCATGCGCGCGGCGTTATCGGTGATGTGCAAGGCGATCTGGTTCACCTGCATCGTGGTCGCAGCATAGTTGGCGACCTCCACCCCGGTAATCGCGAGGCCCATGAAAAAGGGCAGCGAAACGGCGAATTCGACCAGCGCCAGTCCGCTTCGATCGGACTTCAGATTGGCCATAAAGGCTTTGGCGGTCGCGGCTTTCGACTGGATGTCAATCATCGCAATTCCTCGTCTGCGCTGCGGCATAAGTGCCTTGTTCTGCATAGGGCTGGTTCGCCAGCACGGTATTCGCCGCAACCGTCACCTGTTCGGGAAGGCCGATCAAATTGGCCATCGGGAACAGCCGGTCATAAGTGACGGTGACCGTAACGATTGCGACGTCCTTTGCGCCGCCCTGGCCGGTATCACCGCCGTCGGCGTCCCAGACGTCGTTGAGATTGGCGTCAATGAAGGGTTCGTTATTGTCGCAGGTGCCGTTTCCGTTGGTGTCGGTCCAGTCTTCCGCCTCGCCATTATAGGCTTTGGTGAAATTGCGATAATAGCGCCGCCTGATGTTGACGTTGGCATGGTTGTTGAGCTTGCGGATCTGATGCCGGATGCGCTGGTCAATAGCTTCCTGCTTTGCCAGAATGGCACCATCCTCAAGCGACGAATCACGCGCAACCTCTTGAATGGCGCCATCGACGACGGTGCGCATGTACAAGGTATGGCCTGCATCCATGGTGCCGAGCAACATGACGACAAGCGCCGGCGAAATCAGTCCGAACTCGGTTACCGAGATTCCCGACTGATCTTCCATTACCCCGGCAGGACGAATAATCTGCATATCCCGTTCCTCAGTTGGTCAGGCGCAGCGCGGCGATCTGGCCGGCGATCTGCTTGAACTGCGTGGTCAGGCTAACTCCGGGCTGGAATTGGAAAAACTTGCCCGGCGATGCGCATGACTGGAGCCGTGCGTTGGTCGTGCTGGAGACGTCCGACCCGTAGGAAACCACCCAGAGTGTGATGTTCATGTTCTTGACCGCCGTGCACAATGCCGCAGTCCGCTCGTCGGTCAGCGTGTTGAGCTGCGACGTCGATGGTGCGGAGCCCGACGGTGTCTGCAAACGATCGAACCAGGGAACGCCATAAGCCGACAGCGCATCGGGATTGGCATTTGTGTCACCGTCGGTCATGAAAATCATGTGCCGCTGGACATTGTCGTTCTCGACAGCGTTATTCTCGGCAAAAATTCCGGTAGGCGATGCCAGTCGCGCACCCCACAGCATGCCAATGTCGTGGAAGGTGTAGCCGTTGATCGACAGGCCGTTGATGTAGTTTTTGAAGACAGCGGGTTCCCAGACCTGCAGCAATTTGGACGGTGACGGACAGGCCATCGTCGTGCTGCCCGAAGTCGGGCGGCTGAAGTTCGATGTGGTCGTCACCGGATTCAATGTCCAGCCGTTCGAATCGCTGCGCGAATACAGGACGTCGTTGAGGCGGGGCCCCCATTGTGTCGTGCTGTCGGCCGTATTTGGAATAAGATCGATCGCCATGTCCTTCTGGGCCGACGTTGTCGACGTGTCCCAGGTGGTGACGTTTTTCTGCGTCTGGCGTTCTTCGATGCAGCCGTCCCAGTTTATCGTCGCATTTGCACCATTATTGCCGATCGGCAGCGTGAAGGAATTGTTCCAGCTGTTCGTGCCGGTGTTCTTCAACGCCGAAACGTCAACCTGGATCCGGTCATATGTCCAGTTCTGGAATGTCCGTCGCGGAATCCAGGTTACGGGCCTGGATGCGGTATATTGGGTTGTCGTCACCGACGAACTGACCTTACGCTGCAGGTAGCAGCGCTTGTTCGAATTCACGTTCGAGTTTTGGGGTATGTAGCGATATTCGGTTGAACCGCTGGTTTCAGTCTTTTCATAATAGCTCGTGGTCGATGTACCCGGATAAACGGGTGCATCGGTCGAGGTTTCATATGGACCGTTGGTCGTCGGACCGGAATTTTGTGTCGGTGGCCAGGAAATGTTGTTGCAGTTCAACGGCGCGCGACTGACCTGAACTGTTTTCAGATAGGTGGTGCCGTTGATCGTGACATTGTTGGACATGTCCTGCCAGCTGCCGGGCGATGGATCGTCAACCGGCTGACCCTGCTGGACAAGCGGGCTGGGCGATCCCAGCGTATAGCTGTAGTCCGGGTCGTCGATCCAGTTCGCACGGCGGGTCTGGTAGAACCAGTTGTTTGCGATATAATCCAGCGGCAACAGCCGCCCGACATTGACGTTGATCGAATAGGGCACAAATCCAAAACGGATTTGCGACGTGTTGGACGCGGTTTCGACCGGATCGGCGCTTTCGCCACATTGTGCGGCGGTTACGTCGTCGATATTTTTCTGCGTCAGCGTTTCATAGAAGCATTTGGTTGCCTTGCGCAGCTCGGTGATTTTCACCGGGTTGTTGGTGGAAACCGCCTGGCTGGAGTTGACCGGATCGGCCATCGATCCGGTCGTGTCGAGGACGAACATGACGTCGGAATTGGGGATACGCATTTCTGCGCTGCAGTTGACGTGGATCGTCCGCTCATCCTGCCCCAGCGCGCGCATCAGCGTCATCGGTATGTCGACGGACGCCGTGCCCGTGACCTTGCCGGCCAGTTCGGAAAAACTTCGTGTCAGGTTCTCGGTACCATAGGCACCGGTTTCGAAGTTGGCGGCAAAGGCCTTCAGTGCTTCGGTGTTGGCGCGGTTGCTGTTGTCGGTCCATGCGCCGCCCGCCATGACCTTGCGGCCCATGAGCGAGCCCGCATCGCATGCGGCCTGCAGGCGGGTCTGGGTAAGATAGATGCGGCTCATATCGACGCTGCCGCCGACAAGACCGATAACGGGGATGACGGCGGCCGCCATGATGGCGATCGTGTTGCCGGCTTCATCCTTGCACAGGCGTGAGAGCACTCCGGCGAGACTTTTGGCCTCCAGCTTCTTCTTCACGGCTATAATCCCCTGACAAATCCAATTAGATTCACCGTGCCATCTACAGGTACAGGCGTAACCGTCCCTTGAATGAACAGGGTTAGGAACGGGT
Organism: Sphingomonadaceae bacterium; assembly: GCA_020847445.1. Classification (GTDB taxonomy): domain Bacteria; phylum Pseudomonadota; class Alphaproteobacteria; order Sphingomonadales; family Sphingomonadaceae; genus Sphingorhabdus_B. The sequence continues at coordinate 4,804 of JADLBY010000186.1, forward strand.
TAATTTGCAGGTTTATTGAGGATGCTAGCTCCTGAAATTCGGTCATTTCCGGCCAAATGGTCCCGATCGGAGTTAACCCTTCCACAGCCTTCCGGCGACGGGTGCAGGCGACATATGGCGCTTGTATCTGCGGACCAACCCGTGTTTGAGAGGCCGCAATGGACACCGAACATCTGCTTTCCCCGCCGCAATCCCTGGCCGTGGCATATGCGCCGCCAGGGCAGAGGCGGGAACTGGCCCTGCTGCTGGCTTTCGACAACCGGCTGAAGGGGATTGCCGCAAACGGGCGGGAGTTGCTGTTGCAGCAACTGCGGCTTGCGTGGTGGCGTGAGCAGCTGGACAAGCCGATTGAAGCCCGGCCGCGCGGCGAACCCCTGCTGGCACAGCTAGCGGAGTGTGAACGGGCCGATATGCTGGTGCAGTCGATGCAGCGCCTGATCGACGCGTGGGAATTGCTGGTGGCGTCAGGCGAAGCGGGCAAGCCGCAGGACCTGACCGAAGCGAACCGGATGCGGGCCGATATGGTCTTCGCCGGATATGCCAGACGCGCCAGTTCCAGCGAGGCGATCATCGCGCAGGCGCAGCAGGCCGGGCTGCAATGGGCGCAGGCGAGCCTTGGGCTTGCCTCCTTGAACGATCTGCCGCCGCCGCCGCTGCCGGGGCTGAAGCCGTTGAACCTGTTACTGATGGCCGCCGTCATCGACGCCGGGCAGGGCGGTCGGTCGCGGTTCTGGAAGTTTGTGCGGCTGTACTGGCATGCCTTGACTGGGCGGTAGAATTCCGCACAATCGGCACCGTCACTAAGGGTGGTGCCGGAGTGTGGAGCCATGCGCAAGCTATTGGCTGGGGCCGGGATTGCCCTGATTGCATCGTCGCTGGGATATGGATTCTGGCAGGGCTGGGCGGCGCCCGAACCGCTGATCCCGCAACCGCCGCCCGAGGACGCCGCCCCGCTCGAGCTTCCGGTTGCGGGCAGGGATGCGCCGGCGTTCGGTGCGCCGCCGCCGGATCCGCCAAAAGCGGCGAAGCTGAGTCGTGAGGAAGTGCGCTTCAACCGGTATGACCGTAACCGTGACGAGCTGGTTTCGCGGATCGAAATGATGTCGAGCCGGACGAAGGATTTCAAAAAGCTCGACCGTGACGGCAACAATCTGCTGTCGTTCGAGGAATGGGCTTCGGCGACCGGGCAGCGTTTTGCATCCGCCGATTCCAATCGCGACAACCTGTTGACCCGTAAGGAGTTTCTGTCCACCCGCCCCAAACGCGCGGCCAAAGCTAGCTGTCGCTGTTGATGGCAAATTCGCCGATCCAGCGGTCGAGATCGGTGCGCGCCCGCGCCGTCAGAAAGGCTTTGCGTTCCTTCTTGTGCACCTTGCCTTCGGGTGGCGGGAACAGGCCGAAATTGACGTTCATCGGCTGATAGCTGTCGGCTTCCGCCTCGCCGGTGATGTGGTGGAGCAGCGCGCCAAAGGCTGTTGTCGGCGGAGGCGGTGCAAAGTCGCGGCCTGACAGTTCGTGCGCCGCCATCGTCCCCGCCATCAGCCCGATCGCCGCGCTTTCGACATAGCCTTCGCAGCCGGTTATCTGCCCGGCAAAGCGGATATGCGGCGCGGACTTCAATCGCAGCTGGCGGTCGAGCAATATCGGCGAGCGGATGAAAGTGTTGCGGTGCAGCCCGCCCAGCCGGGCGAATTCCGCCTTTTCCAGACCGGGGATCGTCCGCAGCAATTCAACCTGCGCCGCGTGCTTCATCTTGGTCTGGAACCCGACCATGTTCCACAACGTGCCCTGCTTGTTGTCCTGCCGCAATTGCACCACGGCATGCGGCCAGCGCCCGGTTCTGGGATTGTCGAGCCCGACCGGCTTCATCGGCCCGAAGCGGAGCGTATCAAGCCCGCGTTCGGCCATCACCTCGATCGGCATACAGCCTTCGAAATAGGGGGTGTCCTTTTCCCAGTCGCGAAACTCGGCCTTGGGCGCGTCGAGCAGGCCCTGATGGAAAGCCAGATATTGCTCTTTGTCCATCGGGCAGTTGATATAGTCCTTGCCGTCGCCCTTGTCCCAGCGACTGGCATACCAGGCGACGTCCATATCGATACTGTCATGATAGACGATCGGGGCGATCGCGTCGAAAAAGGCCAGGCTGTCCTGCCCGGTGGCAGACAGCACGCTTTGGGCGAGCGATTGCGCCGTCAGCGGCCCCGTTGCGACTATGGTGAGGCCTTCGGTCGGCAGCGTGTCGATCCGTTCGCGGACGATTTCCAGACCGGGCAGGCTAGACAGAAGCCGCGTCACCTCGGCGGAAAAGACGTCGCGGTCGACCGCCAGTGCGGACCCGGCGGGCACTTTCGCGACTTCGGCGGCGCGCATCACCAGCGAATCCAGCTTTCGCATTTCCTGATGCAACAGGCCGACGGCATTATTGTCGGCATCGTCGGAGCGGAAGCTGTTCGAACAGACCAGTTCGGCCAGCCCATCGGTCTGGTGTGCGGGTGTCATATCCCCGCCGCCACGCATTTCGGACAGGCGCACGCTGAACCCGCGCCGGGCCAGCTGCCACGCCGCTTCGCTTCCGGCGAGGCCGCCGCCGATGATATGGACCTGCTGATCAGACATAGGCCGCGCCGCTATCAAAAAAGCATGGCGATGGACAGGCAAAAGCGGAATGATTTGCACGATGAGCTTTCGCTGCACCATTTCCGACGAGCAACTGATCGAACGACCGGTGCTGCTGGTTCCGCCAGCCGATACGCACAAATATGCCCGTGGCAGCGCGCTGGTTTTTTCCGGCCCAGCGCTGCGCACCGGGGCGTCGCGGCTGACGGCGCAGGCGGCGCTTGCCGTTGGCGCGGGGCTGGTAACGCTGGTGGGTGGGCGCGACGCGCTGAACGAACATGCCGCCCATGTTACCGCAATCATGCTGCGCGAGGTCGACGTGCATCCGGACATGGTCGATGATCGTGTGCGGGCGGCGGCAATCGGGCCGGGCGCGGGGGTTTCGGCACACACGCGGGAATGGGTGCTGCAATTGCTCGGCAAGGGCCTGCCGCTGGTGCTCGATGCCGATGCCATCACCAGCTTTGCAGGCGACCCGGCAGCCTTGTTTGCGGCCTTGCATGACCAGGTCGTGCTGACCCCGCATGAGGGCGAATTTGTCCGGCTGTTTCCCGCCATCGATCCTGCCGACCGGTTGACGGCGGCGCGACTGGCGGCGGAAATCAGCGGCGCGGTGGTTCTGCTCAAGGGCCCGGCGACGGTGGTTGCCGCGCCCGATGGGCGATTGGCGATCAACCGCCATGCCGCGCCCTGGCTCGCGACCGCCGGATCGGGCGATGTTCTTGCCGGTCTGGTCTGCGGAATCCTCGCGCAGGGCAACAGCGCTTACGAGGCGGCGTGCATCGCATCCTGGCTGCATGGCGACATCGGCATGCGCGGCGGCCCGGGGCTGACCGCCGACCGGATGGTGGAGCGGATTCCACTTGTGTTGAGGGATTGCTTGGAAGAAGGGAAATTCCAGCTTTAGGACTATCATCATCCCGAACCCGTTTCGGGATGATAGGCGAGCGAAATTTGTTGTCCTGAAACAGGGTCAGGACGACGAAATATGGATGGATTGCATGACCCAGGACCTTGCCCATAAACGCCCATGGCTGTTCGCCAGCCTGCTGTTCGGGCTGACCTATCCATTCAGCTGGCAGCTGGCGATGCCCGAAATCGTGGAAATTGCCTGGAAGATGGGCGGGGTCGGGCTGTTGGCGGCCTATGCGCTGCGCAAGCACCATAGCGGCGAATTCCTGATGCTGGCAGGCGTCATGGCCTTCTGGGCGCTGGGTGACGGGCTGTTGGAAATCGACATGATCTGGGGCGCAATCGCCTTTGCCATCGGCCATGTCGTCGCCATTATCCTGTTCCTGCGGCACCGCAGGGTCAACCCGACGCGCAGCCAGATGCTGCTGGCGATCATGGTATTCGTGCTGGCGCCCGACATCGCCTATTTCCTGCCCGACGACCGGACAATGGGGATGCAGGCGGCGGTCTATACCCTGTTCGTCGCGGGCATGGCGGCCTGCGCATGGAACAGCAATTTCCCGCGCTATCGCGTCGGCCTTGGCGCAATGGCCTTTGTCGCCTCCGACCTGCTGATTTTCGCGCGGGCAGGGGTGCTGGCCGAGGCGGGCTGGGTAAATCTCGCTATCTGGATACTCTATTATGGCGGGGTGCTGATGATCGCGACCGGCGTGGTGACGACGCTGGTCAAACGTGGGCATTTTGCCGAAGGGTGATGGCGGCCCGTCCATCGATTTATATTCCATAGGGGCTTCGTCCGCATCCGCTTCGCCGTCATCCACATCGTCAAAATCGGCGGATTCGGCAGAAAGTAGAAGCGCCGCCCTTACCCTGGCCCGGGCCTCCAAATCACTGCGCGGCAGGGCGTCTTCGAAGAACAAGTCCCACAGCGCCCCGGCGTGCGCGCCTTCGTCGATCAATTGCAGGAACCAGTCGAAACGTGTTGCCACCGCCATGACTTCGGCCAGCGTGGTGGCCGGATTGACGCGATCGAGCAGGGTTAGCGACAATTTCGTATTCTGCCGCGTGTAAGTGGTGACGCCATCTTCACGCACCCAGCGCGCTTGCTCGCCCTTGATCGCGGCGGTCATCAGACGGTCTGCAACCACCCGCCGCGCGATAATCAGCGCCGCCTCCCACCCCAGATTGAAGCCATAGCCGCGCGCCTGCCGACGCAGGGCATAGCCGCCGCCGACACTCATCCCCACACTGCGCGCCGCATCCTCGACCACGCCATTGTCGGCAAGGTGTGAGAGGAAAGCCGCCTGCCGCCCGGGGCTCCACCCATCGGCGCGGCCTTCATAGCGGAGATAGGCAGCGGCGGGCAGTCTGGCGTCGGCATCGTGGAGGAGGAGGGATTGGGGGGTGCTGTTGATGTCCATATTCTGGTCCTTCCCGAAAACCGGAAGGCATAACCTATAGGGTTATTTGTAGGACAGCGTGAAATTGGGAGGTGTTTAAGGCGGCAAGCGCGGGCTTCGCTGCGGGCGGGGTGCCATGGACTCCCTCAGAAGGAATAAGGAAATAAGCAGGAAGGGCGTCGACGCTTGCCGACAACACCGGTCGTGAAGGGCGACCTCACTCTTTCTTGTTCCTCTTATTCCTTCTGAGGAAAAACTGGCACTAGCTCTCAACCCGACCAATGCTGGATGAGTTAGGCCATTCGAACACCCTACAAGCCAGCCCTAATTGTGGTATAGAAAATATACCAAAACTGTGCTACGACTTCCACATGAAGTTCGAATATGATCCCGAAAAAAGCGCGATCAATAAGGACAAGCATGGGATCGATTTCGAACAGGCGCAGGCGTTGTGGAAGGATGAAGGGCGGGCCGAGGTGCGGTCGGCCGATCCATCCGAGGAACGATGGCTGCTGATTGGAAAGATAGGCGACCGCTTTTGGACGGCGGTTTACACGATGCGGGCGGAGGTCATCCGCATCATCTTCGTCCGGCGGTCGCGAGAGAATGAGGTGAAAGACTATGTCAGCCGCGAAGAAAATTAGTGCCGAAGAGTTCGACCGTCGCTTCGACGATGGCGAGGATATGAGCGACTATCTCGATTGGTCCACCTTCCGCCGCCCCGGCTTGGAGGTCAAGCGCGTCAATCTCGACATGCCCCAGCATATGATCGCCAAGCTCGACCAGCAGGCGAGGCTGCGCGGTGTGACTCGACAGGCGCTGATGAAGATGTGGCTGGCGGACAGGCTGGAGAGTGCAGCTTGATTTAGCGGATTTGGCAAACTGGCACCGTAATGCCGGCACTTCGCTGCGGGTGGGGTGCCATGGAGTTCCTCAGAAGGAATAAGGAAATAAGCAAGAAGGGCTTCGACGCTTGCCGACAACACCGGTCGTGAAGGGCGACCTCCTTCTTTCTTATTCCTCTTATTCCTTCTGAGGAAAAACTGGCACTGGCTCTCAAATCATCGGGACGTCATGGTCACACGTCATGCCACCCAGCCAAGCCCCGCATCAAGTGCGGGGCGACGATGTCGTTATGGCTGCGGTATCTCGCGGCCTTCACGATAGTCACCAACCACCCAAATGACACTCTGAATGTCAATCATGTCGCGAGGTTCCAAATCAATGACTGACTGGCGTATCACGCCTGCCATATCCAGTAGGTCTTCATATACACCATAGTCCAAATCAGACACATATGACGAAGCCAACGGATGGCTTACTCGGGCGGCAAAATCTTTCGTAACTTCGGGTTTTAGAAAGATATGCGAATCTGGTCGCCAAAGATATGGAAGATAGCTGACTACAGTCCATTTCGCATTGTCGTGTGGGCGCAACAGCGTTTCCATGGCGCGCAGAGCAGATTTTCCTTCGCCTAGCGCGAACCGAGCTGCGGCACGGATAAAGTTGTCGCCATCAGACCCACGCAGTAAGCCCTGCATCCGAGTCTTCTCAATGGGGTACAGCAGGTTTGTAGCCCTATAGGCGCGCAGAACAGCTTCACCGTGGCCGGAACCGGTTGCAGCCTCCTCCAGCGGAGTCGTTGTTTCGAAGTCTTCTTTTGCTTTGATCTTGTAGTCGCGTTCTTGGGCAAGATAGGCGGTGGAGTGAAATCCGCCAGCAAACCAGTGAAGAAAACGCGAGCGTGCACCGAGATAACCAAACCAGTTTGGCCCTTCGCGAGTAAGCGCTGCCTGAAGAGCATTCCACGCTTCGTCTGCGGTCTTGCCATCCTTTTGCAGAATAGTTTTTCCGCCTTCGATCGCGATGGCCACAAAACCTTTGCCAGTGTCGACGAGTCGTAGCTTCGCCTTGCCTGCTGTGCCTTCGCGTATAGTTTTCATTGGTTTATTCCTCGGCGTCTTCGGAAGTGATAGGAACTTCCTCTTCCTCCTCATCACTCTCCTCAATCTTCGCCGCGCTCACCACATGTTCATTGTCATCGACATTGAACAGGCGCACGCCCGCCGTCCCACGTCCCAGCACGCGCAGGCTGTCGAGCGGCATGCGGATCAGTTTGGCCTGGTCGGTGACCAGCATCAGTTGATCGCCCTTGGTCGCGGGGAAGCTGGCGACGACCGGGCCGTTGCGCTCGATATTGTCGATATTGGTGATCCCCTGGCCACCGCGCCCGGTGCGCCTGTACCCATAGGCCGATGACAGCTTGCCATAGCCATTGGCGCAGACGGTGAGGATGAACTGCTCCTTCTCCGCCATTTCGGCGAGGCGTTCGGGCGACAATGCGGGTTCGCCTTCCTTTTCGGGCTTCCACGGGGCAAAGCGCAGATAATCCTCGCGTTCTTCTGGGGTGGTGCCGACGCGGCCGAGGATCGAGAGCGAGATCACCTCGTCCCCTTTGGCCAGCTTCATCGCACGCACGCCGGTGGAGGCGCGACTCTGGAATTCGCGGATATCGTCTGCGGCAAAGCGGATCGCCTTGCCCCCCCTGCTGGCGAGCAGCACATCATCCTGCGGGGTAAGCAGTTCGACACCGATCAGCTTGTCGTCGGCATCATCGCCTTCGAATTTCATCGCGATCTTGCCGTTCGAGGGGATATTCGCGAACGCATCCATGCTGTTGCGGCGGGCATAGCCCTTGGCGGTGGCAAAGACGACGCTGAGGCCGCTCCACTCGGCTTCGTCCTCGGGCAGGGTCAGCACGTTCGAAATCGTCTCGCCTTCGCCCAGCGGCAACAGGTTGACCATCGGGCGGCCCTTGGTCGACGGCCCGCCTTCGGGCAGGCGCCAGACCTTGAGGCGATAGACCTTGCCGATATTGGAGAAGAACAGCACCGGGGTATGCGTGCTGGTCACGAACAATTCGGTGACGGCATCCTCGTCCTTGGTCGCCATCCCCGCACGGCCCTTGCCGCCACGGTTCTGCGCGCGGAAGGTGGCGAGCGCGGTGCGCTTGATATAGCCGCCATGTGTGACGGTGACGACCATCTCCTCGCGCTCCATCAGGTCTTCGTCGTCCAGACCATCCCAGCTCGGCGCGATTTCGCATTTGCGCGGGGTGGAAAATTCGCGGTCGATCGCCTCGAGTTCCTCGCGCATCACCGCATAAAGCTTCACCCGGTCGCCGAGGATGGCGAGATATTCCTCGATCTCCTTCGCCAATTCCCTGAGTTCGTCGCCGATTTCATCGCGACCCAGCGCGGTCAGGCGGTGCAGGCGCAGATCGAGGATGGCGCGCACCTGCAAGTCGGACAGCCGGTAGCTATCGCCGTCGATATCGGTTTCGATCGCTTCGACCAGCCGGATATAGGGCGCGATTTCGGCGATCGGCCATTCGCGGGCGCTGAGCGCGGCGCGTGCCTCGACCGGGGAGGCCGATCCGCGGATGATCTTCACCACCTCGTCAAGATTGGTGACGGCAACGACCAGGCCCAGCAGGATATGCGCCCGGTCGCGCGCCTTGTTCAGCTCGAACTTGGTGCGGCGGGTGATGACTTCCTCGCGGAACTTGATGAAGCTCTCGATGATGTCGCGCAGGTTGAGGACTTCGGGCCGCCCGCCACGGATGGCGAGCATGTTGGCCGGGAAATTCGACTGCGCCGGGGTGTGGCGCCAAAGCTGGTTGAGCACGACTTCGGGGGTCGCGTCGCGCTTCAGATCGATGACGACGCGCACGCCCTTGCGGCTCGATTCGTCGCGAATGTCGGAAACGCCTTCGATCCGCTTGTCCTTTGCCGCCTCGGCAATCTTTTCGACCAGGCCCGATTTGCCGACCTGATAGGGAATCGACGTCAGCACGATCGAGCGCCGGTCGCCCCGGCCTTCCTCTATCTCGTGCCGCGCACGCATCACGATCGAGCCACGGCCTTCGCGATAGGCATTGCGCGCGCCGGTCTGGCCGAGGATCAGCGGGCCGGTGGGGAAATCGGGGGCAGGGACGATCTCGATCAGTTCGTCGATGCTGATGGCCGGATTTTCGATATAGGCAAGACAGGCGCGGATCACCTCGCCCAGATTGTGCGGCGGGATGTTGGTCGCCATGCCGACCGCGATTCCGCCCGCGCCGTTGACGAGCAGGTTGGGAAAGCGCGCGGGCAGCACCTGCGGTTCCTCGCGACTGGCATCGTAATTGGGCTGGAAGTCGACCGTATCCTTGTCGAGATCGTCGAGCAGTGCGTTCGCCACCTTGGCCAGTCGCGCCTCGGTATAGCGCATCGACGCCGGCGGATCGGGGTCCATCGAGCCGAAATTGCCCTGACCGTCGATCAGCGGCACGCGCAGCGACCAGTCCTGCGTCATGCGGGCAAGCGCGTCGTAGATCGCACTGTCGCCATGCGGGTGGTAATTGCCCATCACGTCGCCGACGATCTTGGCCGATTTGCGATAGGGGCGTCCGGCGACAAAGCCGCCTTCCTGGCTGGCGAACAGGATGCGGCGATGCACCGGCTTCAACCCGTCGCGCACGTCGGGCAGGGCACGGCTGACGATCACCGACATGGCATAGTCGAGATAGCTCGACTTCATCTCGTCGACGATGTCTACCGGGGAAATATCGGTGGGTTCGATCGGTTCGATCTCTTCGCTCACGTCCGCAAAAATCCTTGTATTCTCTTATATGCACCGGCCCTAGCCGAGGTGGCTTTGAATAGCCACCCAAACCCCCGCAAATCGCGCGCTTTTCACCAGTTTATCCACAGATTCGCGGTCCCTGCGGCGCGATTGCGGCCCATTCAACCGCAATTCATCTGCGCCCCTCTATCCCGATTGCGAAATGGCGGCGAGGCGCGTAAGGGTGGCGGCAAATCCGGGCCGCCTTTTGTGCGATTGGCCGGTCTGTTTGCTAGCTGGAGAGTAGAATGAATCGCATTTCCAAATTTGCCGCTTCACTTGCCCTGGGTGCCTTCGTCGCCGTTCCGGCTGCCTATGCAGCCAAGGATGAAAAGAAGAAGGAGGCGGCTGCAAAGCCGGTCAAGCGCAGCTTCTCAAAGGAGTTCAGCAAGGCTTATGCCCCGGCGGTCGATGCGCTGACCAAGAAGAAGGATCTGGCTGCGGCCGCCGCCGCTTTTCCGGCGGTCGAAGCGGCGATCATGAATGCCGATGACCGTTATGAAGCAGGCATCTTTGCGCTGAATCTCGGTGGTCAGCTCAAGGATCAGACGCTGCAGCGCAAGGGCGTCAACCTGATCGTCGACAGCAACAGCGCACCGGCCGAAATGAAGCCTGCCTATGTCTTCCAGCAGGGCGTCTTTGCCTATGGCGACAAGGATTATCCGGCGGCGACCGCCAAGATGATGGAAGCCTATAATATGGGCTATCGCGGCAGCAATGTCGAAGTCCAGCTGTCGAACAGCTATCGCCTGCAGGGCAATTATGGCGAAGCGATCAACTGGCTGAAAAAGGGAATCGACGCGACCAAGGCGGCGGGCGGAAAGCCCGAAACCCAATGGTATGCGCAGGCCGCCAACTATGCCGCGCGGATGAAGGACAATGCGCAGATCGTCTATTGGGGCAAGGAGATGATGAAGGCGGACCCGCGTCCGGAAACCTATCATGACGCGATTTTCCAGTATCAGCGCATCGCCGATCTCGACAATCTGGAATCGCTGTCGCTGCTCCGTCTGGCGCGGCGCAACAAGGCGCTGATGTTCGAGCATGAATATAAGCAATATGTCGAATATGCCGATGGCCGCCGCTATCCGGGCGAAGTGGTGTCGGTGCTTGATGAGGGCTTTGCCAAGGGCACGATTTCGAAGAATAATCTGACCTTCTCCGAAATCTATTCGAGCGCGCAAAAGCTTGTGCCCGAACTGTCCGGATCGTGGGATGCCGATGAAAAGGCCGCGCTTGCCGCCCCCAAGGGGTATCTGGCGATGCTGACCGGGGACGCGCTGTTGTCGTTCGGACAGAATGAACGTGCGAAAAAAATGTACGAAGCGGCACTGGCCAAGGGCGGCATCGTCGACCGCGACGGCGTCGACCAGACCGATCGCGCCCTGACCAATCTGGCGATTGCGAAGGTGAATCTGGGCGATCTTGCCGGTGCCAGGGCCGACTTTGCGAAGATCACCGGCGCGAAGCGCAAGGGGATCGCCGATTACTGGAATATCTATATCGATCAGCAACTGGCCAAACCGGCTGCCTGATCGCTTGCATGGCAGATTACCGACCCTGCGGCAGCAATGCCGCGGGGTTTTTCATTCGGGGATGGGCACGCCCGGTTCGTCCTTTGCCGTACGAATGGTCCGCGAGGTCTTCACGCTCGACACATTCGGCGCGGCGGTCAGTTGTGACGTAAGGAATTCCTGAAACGACTGCAGGTCGTGCGCGACGATCTTCAGGATGAAGTCGATTTCGCCGTTCAGCATATGGCATTCGCGCACATTGGGCAGTTGCCGGATATGGTCTTCAAACGCCCGCAGGTCGGATTCGGCCTGGCTTTTCAGGCTGACCATCGCGAACACCATGATCGAATAGCCCAGCGACGCCGGATCGATGTCGGCATGATAGCCCTTGATTGCGCCTGATTGTTCCAGCGTGCGCATACGGCGCAAACATGGCGGTGCCGTCAGCCCGACCTTGCTCGCCAATTCGACATTGGTGATCCGACCGTTGGATTGCAGTTCGGAAAGAAGCCTCAAATCGATCGCATCAAAGCTGATTGCTGCCATTTTATGTTATTTCCCTAACTTTGTTTGCGGGCAAAGTATAATAAAATTGCATGTGATTGCAATTGTAGAAAAGTCGCCGAATTCCGGATTGTTTGAACTTCGCCGCGTCGCTGTCCCATAGTGTGACGTGACAATTTTGCCCCTTTAGAAGCCGACGGAGCATCGCTATCGAGGGCGGAGTTGGACCAGGAAAGTGGGCATAAACCCTTTTGCGCATCGATGATCGCCTAGAGACTGCATTGCGCAGCGTTGCGGAGCAGGCTGACGGAAATTTCGTCGGCATGTGGCGGCAATTGACCGATCTTCTGGCGCAAAATCCGCGCGATACCGATCCGGAAATGGTCGCGCTTGGCCTGATTCAGGTGCATCAGCTGTCGTCCAGACTGGACGATGTCGAACGGGTCGAAGGCGTCAGGGCGCTGGCCCGGCGCATCCAGTCGCCACCGCTGGTGCAGTTGCTGTCCCGCGACATTCCGGCGGTGGCATCGGCGGCGATATCGGGCGCGATATTGTCGGACGCGGAATGGAGCGAGCTTGTCCCGGAAATGACCGTACGGGCGCGCGGCTTTCTGCGGGCGCGTCCGGATCTGGGGCCGCTGACGCAACGGGCGCTGGCCAGTTGGGCCGGGGCCGATTTCCGCCTGTCGGGCCATGTCGCAGCGCCCGAATCGCCTGAGGAGCAAAGCGGGCAACCAGCAGCAGCGCCGTCAAAGATTGGCGCCATCGTCCAGCGCATCGAAGAATGGCGGCGCAACCGCGATGCAGGCGAAGCGCCGCGCCTGCCGCTGGGCGACGACACATTTGTCGATTTTGCCGCGCCGATTCTGGAGATTCGCTTCGAAACCGATGACAATGGCGCGATTGTCTGGGTGGAGGGTGCGCCACGCGGTGCCATTGTCGGCACCGACATTGCTACCGCGGCCTATGACAATGGGCCGGGCCCCGACGCCTATGGCGCCGCCGCTTTTCATCAGCGCATGCCGATGGAAAATGCCCGGATGGCGCTGCGCGGCAGCCCGCTGGTCGAAGGCGACTGGCGGGTGACGGCTGCCCCGTTTTTCGATCCCGATTCGGGCAGGTTCCGCGGCTTTCGCGGGCTGTTGCGCCGCCCCAACATTGCCGAAAAGCCAGAAATCGAGGGCGAAAGCCCGGAACAGCGCAAACGGCATGGCGAAAGCATGCAGCAGATCGTGCACGAACTGCGCACGCCATTGGGTGCCATTGCCGGATTTGCCGAAATCATCGAGCAGCAATTATTCGGGCCGGTTGCCGGGGACTATCGCGAGATGGCATCGGCAATCCTGGACGATGCAAAGCGGCTGCTTGCCGGGTTTGAGGATATTTCGACCGCCGCACGGCTCGACGCCGGTAACCTGCCGATCGAAACGGGCGTTACCGAATGCGACTGGCTGGTGAAGCGGGTGGCCGAGCGACTGGCATCGATCAGCGATACCATCGGCGTTGAAGTCAATCTGAGCGTCGCGGGGCCGGTTCGTCCCTTTGCCGTCGAAAGGGACATGGCCGAACGGATATTTTCACGCCTGCTGTCGGCGATCATCATCGGCGGCGGGCGCGGAGAAGTGTTGCATGGCCGGTTCAAGACTGAGCCCGGCCGCATCGTGCGCAACAAGTTTACCGTGGACCTGCCTTCGAAACTCCGCAGTTTCAGCGAAGACGAATTGCTGGGTTCAGGCACGTTGATCGAAGAAGATATTGCCGATGGCGGCGTCTCACCCTTGTTGGGGCTGGGCTTTTCACTTAGGCTCGTCCGCAATCTGGCGCACAAGCTGGGCGGAGATTTACGCTTTCAAAAGGAAAGTCTAGTATTGGCCATTCCTGCCGTGCAGGACGGCGACATGGATTTCAGGGATACCGGGGGCGACTAGAATGGAAGCGAAAGGGGCGACGACAGGAAGCGTTCAGCCCTGCAGCTTTCCTCTGAACGGACCGTCGATTGACCTGCGCGGCCTGGAAGCGCCGTCATTCCTGGTCACAATCGATACCGAAGAAGAATTTGACTGGTCGAGCCCGTTCACGCGCGACCAGCATGGCCTGAGCCACATTTCCGCGATCGAGCCCTTTCAGCTGCTGTGCGAGCGCAACGGCGTCAAGCCGGTCTATCTGGTCGATTATCCGGTTGCGAATGATCGTCGGGCGGCCGAGCTGTTTGCCGATCTGGCCCGGCGGGGTGTTGCCGAAATCGGGCTGCAATTGCATCCCTGGGTTTCGCCGCCCTTTGTCGAGGAAGTCAACGTCCGCAACAGCTATGCCTGCAATCTGCCCGCAGATGTCGAGCGCGCCAAACTGACGGCGCTGCATGACATCGTCGGCGAACGGATCGGCGTACGGGCCGACTGCTATCGCGCCGGGCGCTATGGTGCCGGGCAGAATACCGTCCGGGTGCTGGAAGACCTTGGCGTGCGCGTCGATACCTCGGTGCGGTCGCTGTTCGATTATAGCGGGCAGGGCGGGCCAAATTATGCGCGCTGCCCGCTGACCCCCTATTGGGTCAAACCGGGCAAGCTCCTTGAGCTGCCGGTTACCTCGGTGTTCGGCGGGATGTTGCGGTCGATGGGGCCAAGGCTGTTCGATCAGGTTTTCGGATCCGAAACCATGCGATCGGCGCTGGCGCGGTGCGGAATGCTCGAACGGCTTGCGCTTACCCCCGAAGGCATCCCGGTTGAAAAGGCGATCGAGGCCATCGACTTTGCCCTGGACGATCAGCTGCCGGTGCTGACCTTTTCCTTCCATTCGCCTTCGCTGGCCGTGGGCCATACGCCCTATGTCCGCAACGAAGCCGATCTGCAGGCCTTCTACATCTGGTGGGAACGCGTATTCGCCCATTTGGCCCAGCGTGGGGTAAGGCCTGCATCGGTCGGCGCGATAGCCGGTGCCGCCTTTGGCGGATGACTATGGCGCGCGCCCGCGAATTGCTTCTTGCCATATTGGCCAGCCTTCCGCTATCGGCGCTTCTCCCAGGGGGCCTGTAGCTCAGTTGGTTAGAGCTGGCCGCTCATAACGGCTAGGTCGGGGGTTCGAGTCCCTCCGGGCCCACCAGCCTTCAAAACATTCGGGTTTTGAAGCACAATAGACCTCCCGTGTCGGGGAGTAGCGCAGCCTGGTAGCGCATCTGCTTTGGGAGCAGAGGGTCGCAGGTTCGAATCCTGTCTCCCCGACCAACATCCTGATTTCAGTCATTCCCGATCAGTCTCAAGTTTTCCCTTAATCTACTGAATTTCATTGAGTTATTGGCTATTTTTCATCCCATATCGCCCCACTCAGGTTCAGGCCAGCCTGTTGGTATGCTGGTAATTGCGTTGGTATGATGGTAGACTGCATTGCAGATACCAACATGCTGACAGATACCGCCATCCGCGCCCTCAAGGCCGACTCCCGCCCGATCAAGAAGTCGGACGGCGGCGGCCTGTTCATCTATGTAACGCCCGAGGGCAGCAAGCTCTGGCGGCTGGCTTACCGATTCAACGGCAAGCAAAAGCTGCTGTCCGGTGGTCCATACCCCCTCGTCAAACTCGCCGATGCGCGAAAATGGCGAGATGATGCCAAGGCCGATTTACGCGCCGGGCGCGATCCCCGTGCGGTTCGGAAAGCAAAGAAGCGCGCGCAGAAGGATGCCAGCGAAAATTCCTTCGAGAGTGTCGCGAAAGAATGGATCGAGGCCCGAAGCTGTGCCTGGTCTGATCGTTATGCCCGCGTCGTCGAAACGCGGCTGAGGGAGGACATCTTCCCCGACCTTGGAAAATTGGCGATCACCGAGATCGACCCGCCCTTGCTGCTTACAGCCCTGCGCAAGATCGAAGCGCGCGGATCGATCGAGATGGCGCACCGCGTGCGCAACTATTGCAGCGAGGTATTCCGCTTCGCCATCGCTATGGAAAAATGCCGTAGCGATCCCAGTCGCGACCTTGGCCCGGCGATGAGAAAGCCGCCGCCAGTCCAACACCGCGCGAAGGTCGAGGCGAAGGACTTGCCCAACTTCTTTGCCCATCTCAATCAGGACGAGGGTGAGCGCATGAGCCATCTGGCTTTGCGCTGGACGATCCACACGATGGTGCGCACACAGGAAACACGGTTTGCCGAATGGAGCGAGTTCGAAGGGCTGGACGGTGACGAACCGCTTTGGCGTATCCCCGCCCAGCGCATGAAAATGCGAACCGAGCATTTGGTCCCGTTATCGCCGCAGGCTGTCGCGATACTTCGCGAGATCGACGAGATCAATGCCTTCCGGCAAGCGGGCAACGAGCGATTGGGCAGGTTCCTGTTTCCCGTCGCCAGCAGCAAGACCGGCACGATCAGCGAAAACCGTATGCTCGACATCATGTATCGCATCGGCTTGCGCGGCAAAGCCACGGTTCACGGGTTCCGTGGCCTTGCCAGCACTGTGCTCAACGAATCCGGCCGGTTCGAACCGGACTGGATCGAGATGCAACTGGCCCACATCCAGCGCGGCGTGCGCGCCGCTTATAACTCAGCCCGCTACCTCAATCAGCGCCGAGAAATGATGCGCTGGTGGTCAGACTATCTCGACAAGGCCGAACTCGATGGGCTGCGTAAGCGCACTCAGACTTTCGCCTGATCCCCAACCGTGGTCGGCGACACTTCGCGTCCATAAGCCATCGGATCGGCGATCCACTCATTGATAGCGGACTCATGCCAGCCCGCGCCGTGCACGCTGATCCTGACTTGGGCCGGGAATGTGCCATCCGCGATTTTGCGATAAACTGTCGAGCGGGAAAGGCCTGTGCGGTCGAGCACAGTTCTTAGGCGGATGATGCGTTCCGAATTTAACATAGGGCGTTCTCACCTTGGTATTGGCGGCCCCTCTACGGAACATAATGGGAACTTTTCATCAGAGTGCAAGAGTCAGATCGAGTCGGATTTTTCCCCGATCTTTCATTGTTATCGCGAGATCGGATGCATATGGACATCGCGGGACTTTCGCGGACGAACACTGCACGCCAGCACCCCATCCGAAAAACGATCTCGTAGGCGCGATATTGCGGTAATCGACGCATATTTGCACTACCAACGGCGGATTTCCACGCCAACGGTGACGGATTCTACGTCCGAATCGTGTGACGTTACGTATGTGGCGTTTTCGGTCTTAGTCTGTAAGTGATCGATTAGGATCGCCACTCACCACCACATAGGCTGCCAAGGAAAAGACAAGTGTTAACGACTTGTCGGTTGGACTTCACCCTTGTAGTTTTGCGCACACATTGCCGAGGGGGCGTTCATGGGCGGATGGTCGGATTCTGATCCAAACTGGAAAAAGGTGGGAGGAGCCAAGAAGGGTCCTCGCTCCTGTCCTCGTTGCAAAAATAGCGTCGAATTTGAGTTGGTGAGCGATTCAGCAGGAATCTCACTTTATGGGTTAGCCAGCACCCTCATCCCAATGAAAAGGTATTGGGCAATTAAATGCCCTATATGCATTTATTATGAGCCCATCACTTCTCAAGAGGCAAAGGAGTTAAAGTCATGGTCCTGACTATGGAAACGGGGACTATGGACATAGGTATTGGAAGAATTGTCAAATGCACGAACTGTAACAACACAGGCAGAGAGGTAGTTAAGCAAGAATTTTTTAATCAAGATGCATTTTACATAATTCCACTCAATCGCCAAACTGGAAAAGTCTTTGTCGTTTGCCACATTTGCCATTGGGGCATAAAGCTGAACCCTAAGATAGATTCCGCCAAGATTGAGGCCATTATTTGGGATGGTCGCGAACAGACCAAGGCATTCCTGAACAGGATATCATCCTCTCAGAGGAATAGAATTCTAAAAAGCTACCGAAAGATGGGCCTGAACAAATTGGTTAACTTCATGTCACAATAGCATATGCATCCGCAAACAATACACGAACACCCGATTAAACATAATACAATATGAACATAGATATTATTAAAATAACCAGCGCGACAACCAATGTGGGGACAAAATTGCTCCTACGCGCTTTAAGTTCATATCGGCTCTTCCATCCGATTAGCTTGTTCTGAAACCATCCGCTGAAAAGCCAAAGATAGATGGTGAATGTGCCGGCTGCCGAATAGACTATGAGATTTCTTGGAAAAGCGAGCGGCGTAATCAGTGCTATAATTCCCGCCTCAATCGTCAGCATAAAGCCGAGAGTGACGTAGATATATGTCCAGCTTTCGCTGCCCCTTCTCACCTCCGCATCCACTCCATCGGTGAGCTTGACCATAGATATGCCCCTCTTAGATCCTCAAGCGGATAATGTTTTCAAACTGCCATACCAAGGGGAAATAGAACCTCCATCAACCTTATGCAGTCTGCCGAGCACACCTCAGCTCGAATTCGAACGTTTAATAGAGCTGCCTAAGATCACCAAAGTTCATCAACGCCCATCAGCCACTGAAGGCATGCCAAGGCGTAGAGCGTAGATAGAACCAATCGGGTCAATGTTAGCCGCGCGAGCTTACGTTCGCCCTGGGGCTGAGTTGCAAAGACAAATAACAATGACAGCGGACCAAAAAAGAAAAGCATGAAGGCGTAGAACCCATCGCTACCCCGGTCTCGATCTTCAGAGAGCCACATCGCGAACATGCCACAACCATAGAGAATTAGGACGAGCGTATCTGTAGACATTACCACCTCGCGTGAGTTGATACGACATATCGCCAGCTGTGCACAACGATCTTGAGCGCACGATCTGCAAGCATCAAACAAGCCATCAGGAGAGGGGACCACCTACAGCCTCGAAAGCCCGCTTGCCCTTGCGCCGGAACAGCACGAGCGCCTGCGCGCCGTCAGGCCCGCGCAGCTTAGCGGCGACGGTGAGGAATGCGCCGTAGAGTGCGGCACGATCATCGTCGGTCAGTTCGACGAGATTGGCCTTGGCGACGAGGCCGCCCAGCTCAATCAGTTGCCGGGTCCGTTCGCGGCGTTTGACCTGCCATTCGCGCATGTCGGTTCGTGCCTTTGCCGCATCAAGCCGATGCCGCGCCGCCATCGAGCGGCAAAGTGCCTTCCGGCTGCTGACGAGGTCCGCCCGAAGTACCGCGTGCCCTGCCCTGAAAGAAGGCCGCGCCGCGCTTGCGCCAGCCCTCCCCTTTTGCCTTGTCTGTAGAGGTTGCAGCATCGAGTAGTGCTCCCGCCAGGACATCGGCATCGAGCGCGTCGGCTCCGGTTGCCGTGACCAGCGCTCCAAGGTCGCGCACGCGGCGTTCCTTCAACTGCTTCGCCTTGTCGGCAAGTGCCTTCAGTTCCGAATCAAAATCGCGGGGTTTGCGCATGTGTTGTCTCCATGGTTGCTGTGATGGAGCCATGATAATCGGTGAGCTTTCTCAATGCAGTAAGGTCGCCGGGACAGTGTGATACGGCCTAGTCCCGATCAGGATTTTATCATGAGAGGGCGCGCTTATACGTCGTGCCGACGTGGCGTTTGGAGTGTAACTGGATTGCCGTCATGGCAATCTTTCACTTCAGCGCAAAGGTTATCGGAAGGTCGAGCGGACGCAGTGCCGTAGCGGCAGCGGCCTATCGTGCGGGCGAACGGCTGCACGACGAACGCATCGACAGAACCCATGATTTCACCAACAAGGCAGGCGTTCTTCACTCCGAAGTGATGCTGCCCAAAGGCGCGCCTGAAGCCTTCGCCGACCGCGCCACTTTGTGGAACGCGGTCGAAGCCGCCGAGAAGCGCAAGGATGCCCAGCTTTCCCGCGAGGTCGAGTTCGCCCTGCCCCGCGAGCTGGCGAAGAAGGACAACATCAGGCTGGCGCGCGAGTTCGTGAAAGCCGAGTTCGTCGAGAAGGGCATGATCGCCGATCTCAATGTTCATTGGGATATCGGCGAGGACGGCAAGGCCAAGCCACACGCTCATGTCATGCTCACCATGCGGGAGGTCACCAAGGACGGCTTTGGCGCAAAGGTCCGCGACTGGAACAAGACAACGCTGATCGAGCAATGGCGCGAGCGCTGGGCCGATCATGTCAATTGCGCACTCGCCGAGCGCGATATCGACGCGCGGATCGATCACCGCAGCCTGGAAGCGCAGGGGATTGCGCTGGAACCGCAGGACAAGATCGGCCCCGCCGCTTCACGCATTGGCGGTCGCGGTCTGGAAGCTGAGCGGATCGAGGAACACCGCGCGATTGCCCAGCGCAATGGCGAGCGGATCATTGCCAACCCGGCGCTGGCCTTGGATGCCATCACGCACCAGCAAGCCACATTCACCAGGCGTGATCTTGCCGCGTTTGCTCACCGGCACAGCCACGGCAAGGAGCAGTTCGATGCGACTTACAATGCCGTGCGCACATCGCCCGACTTGATCTCACTAGGCAAGGATGGACGCGGGCAGGATCGCTTCACCTCGCGGGTGATGATCGAGACCGAGCAGCGGCTGCACCACGCTGCTGACGCAATGTCACGGCGCACCAAGCATGGCGTCAATGATGTCCAACGAAACGCTGCATTCGCCAGCGCTGCAAAGCGCGGCCTGGTCCTTACAGGCGAGCAGAAAACCGCCTTCGAGCACGTCACCAACAGCAAGGGTCTAGCCGTTGTCGTCGGCTATGCCGGGACCGGCAAAAGTGCGATGCTGGGCGTGGCGCGCGAGGCATGGGAAAGCGCGGGCTACACTGCGCGCGGCGCGGCCCTGTCCGGCATCGCCGCCGAGGGACTGGAGAACGGCTCCGGCATCACATCTCGCACCATCGCCAGCCTTGAGCACCAGTGGAGCAAGGGACGCGAGCAGCTGACTGCCTCGGATGTGCTCGTCATCGACGAAGCGGGCATGGTCGGCACCCGCCAGATGGAGCGCGTGCTGTCCCATGCTGCCAAAGCCGGGGCAAAGGTTGTCCTGGTTGGCGATCAGCAGCAGCTCCAGGCCATCGAGGCTGGCGCGGCCTTCCGGGCGATCCATGAACGCCACGGCGGTGTCGAAATCAGCGAGGTCCGCCGCCAGCTATCCGCATGGCAGCAGGACGCGACCCGGCAGCTCGCCACGGGCCGGACAGGAGAAGCGATCCGCACCTACGACGAACGTGGCATGGTCTATGCCGCCGACACGCGCGAGGCCGCCCGCGCCGAACTGATCGAGCGCTGGGACCAGGAACGGCAGGCCAATCCCGACGATAGCCGTATCATCCTTACGCACACCAATGACGAGGTGCGCGAGCTGAACCAGATGGCGCGCGAGCAGATGCGCACGGCTGGCGCGCTGGGCGCGGATGCCACGATCAAGGCGGCACGCGGCGAGCGGGAATTTGCATCGGGCGACCGCATCATCTTCCTGCGCAACGAGCGCGGGCTTGGGGTCAAGAACGGGACGCTGGGCACGGTCGCAATGGCCAGCGCGGGGAGCATGGCGGTGCGCACCGATAATGGCCGCGAAGTCGCGTTCGACACGAAGGATTACGCCCACATCGATCATGGCTACGCCGCCACGATCCATAAGGCACAGGGCATGACGGTGGACCACGCCCATGTGCTCGCGACACCGGGCATGGACAGCCATTCCGCCTATGTCGC
>JADLBY010000187.1 GCA_020847445.1 Sphingomonadaceae bacterium
AGCGCGGGAGAATGACGGTCTTGAGCTGCTGAATCTCTTCGACCACCTGGGTCTGCCGCTCGGCCTGGCGAACGGCAAAGTCGGCCATCACGGCTTCGATATCGATCATGGAATGCCTCCTGTAGAAAGGAGCCGACGACCATTGGCTGGCTCCAAACGACAGGCGCGCCCCTTTCCTCTGACGGACGACGCCAGCGCCGATCCGGCGCTGGCGCGAAGGCCGACAGGGTCTCAGTCGTTCCTGGCCGAAGTGTTCTTCGGATTGGTGCCGAGGGGCCCGCGGCGATCTACGACGGTGATCCGCCGAGCCTTGGCATCGATGACGAGCCGCTCGAGCACGCCATTGCCCGGAAAGGCGATAACGTAGCGCGGATCGAGGGAGAGCATCCGCTCATTGCGCTTGAAGCCGGCACGGGCGCCGAGGCGCATGTCGAGCGAGAACGTCACCTGCGGGATGCCGCGACGTTCAGCCCAGCTCGATGCCAGACGGTCAACGCCCTTGGTGTCACCGCCATGGATGAGCACCATGTCCGGCACGCGGTCGCGAACCTTGTCGAGCGTGGCCCAGACATTGTTGCCGAAGGTCAGCGCATCGTCTTCGGTAGCATGACGGGTGCGCCCGCCAGCGAACACGACCGGGGTTCCTTCGGGCACGGCCGCACGGCGCTTGGCTTCGGCACGGGCGCGCAGGAAATCCCGGCCTTCGACGAGCGCGGACGTCAGCATGGCACTGTGGTTGAAGCGCGAGCTGGAGACCGGCTTCCAGGAGGAACCGAACTCGTTGAGGTATAGGGCTGCTGCGACTTCGCGCATCTCTTCGAGCGCCAGCATCGCGCTTTCGGCGCATTGCGCCCGCTCGACCTGGGTCTCGAGTTGATGGGTGTGGACCTCGGATCCATCGGCCGTCGCAAGAAGCGCGCGGACCTCGTCGGTCGCCCGGTCAAGGGCAGTCGATTTGCGCTCGGCGGAGCGGTGAAAGATGTTGACGAAGGCCCAGCCGAGATCCTCGGCGTCGGCTTCAAGAGCGGTCCCTGACACCATGGCGAAAAGATCGGACCAGACCGCTTCGAGGGTTTGGACGACCGCCTCCCGGACCGGGAAATCGCCTGTCGATACGGGGGCAGGACCGATGGAAAAGCCGGCAAGATCGAGCCCGGCGAGTTGGTCGGCGAATGATGTGTGCATGGGGTGTCCTCCTGACTGACGTGAGGCCGACGCACCCGCTCATGGCTGCGCCAGCGAGAGCCCGTCAGGGCCAGCATTCAGGCAGGCTTGCGCACCCGTCAGGGGGAACCCGGCTTGGCGGGCTGGCGCGGGCAGGCCTTGAGCCCTAAGGGCGAAGGCCAACACGGGCCCGACCAAGCTGGGTTGCGCAAGACTGGCGGCTGGTCCAGGGCCTCTCTCGCATGGCGACAGTCCATGGGCAGTCGGAGCAGACCACTGGCAGGGGCAAACCCCATGCCTCACGCAGTGCTACGCCGCAGGCGGGCTCAAGCCGCGCGTCTGGTGTACACGCCCTCCCCGTTGGACATGTGCCCGAGGCAATCGTAGTCGCCGAACATGGCATCGAAGCGGGGTGCGATCTGCGACAGCCAGCGCCGTGCCCGCGGTGAACGAGCCGTGCGCCAATCGGCGTCCCAATAGGCGCCATCGTCACGTTCGACGATCCAGACGGCGACCAGCCCGCCGTAGACCGATATGCCGAAATCCGCATAGGCATTGCGCATGAGGATCCGGTCCTCCCGGCCGCGCCAGCCGTCATGCGGGATCAGCGACGGGAAGGCCCGGCCGGCCCGCTCGCGCAGGTCGTCACGCAGCCATTCGTATTCGAATTCCCAGTCGTCCGCGGCTTCAACCTCGAGAACCGTGAATGCGACGATTGCGCCGCTGGGATAGCTGACTGATCGGCCCATGATACCCTCCCTCAGGCCGCGAGCGCAGCGTCGTCTGACGCGTCGTCAAACTGTTCGGCCGTGATCCGCCCGCCGAGCCTCAGCAGCAGGGTCGAAGCCTCCTCGGCCTTGGCCGCAGCCGTCAGGATGGCGCGATCGTCATCCTTCAGAAGCTTGAGCCAATGCTCAATGTAGCTCGCGTGGCTGTCGAGGTGCGTGACGGGCAGGCCCAGCTCAGCGCCGAGCATGGCGCTCGATAGCTCGGCTACCAGTTCTTCGGCGGCATAGGCCGCCGTGCCGAAGCGGTTCTTGAGATCACGCCCCAGGCGGCTGGCATGGCCGGTCCAGTGCGACAGCTCGTGGGCGAGCGTGGCATAGTAGTGGTCGAAGCCGGAAAACAGGCTGGTCGGCGGCATCGTCACGCGATCCGCCGTAGGTTCGTAATAGGCTTCAGAGCCTTGGTGGCGCAGATTGACGGGGATGGCGGCGAAGAAGGTATCAAGTTCGGCCTCGCGCCCTTCAGGCTCGACCAGATCCAGGGTTGCAGCCGGATGGAAGCGCTCGGGCAGACCTTCGACCTGATCGGCATTGAAGACCGGATAGGCCTTCAGCACCCGGCGGGCCTCGTCGGCCTTTTCGCCGGTCTCGGGGGCTTCCACCTCCTTGGTGTAGCTCTTGTAGAAGATCGCGATGGTCGACTTCTCGCCCTTGCGGACCTGGGCGCCGAGCGACTTGGCCTGGTTGTAGGTCATCCAGAACGGGGAGGCGTAGCCGCACATGTCGGCAACCATCCAGAGCCAGAACACATTCATGCCGCGGTATGGAATCCCGCAGGCCCGCAGGGGCCGCGAAACGGGCACACCGCGCCACGGCTTGATCCATGGTTTCGTGCCAGCCTCCAGTCGAGCGATGATTTCCTGGGTGATGCGGGTGGCGGGCGACAAGCCGCCGCTCTGCCCTTTGCGATAGGCCATGATGGTTCTCCTGATCTTGGCATCTGGACAATCGGCGACGGGTTCGCCGGTCAGTGCCACAGGGTCCCGAGCCCCCTCTGCTCTCCTTCCAAAAAGGAAGCGGCCCTCCGGCGTAAGCCGAAGGACCGCTTCTCTCGGGTAGCGAG
>JADLBY010000188.1 GCA_020847445.1 Sphingomonadaceae bacterium
GCTAAACTGTCTCTCTTTGAAAAGCGCCGCCAGCGCGTTCGTTCGAAACTGCGCGCACAGGTTGCCGGTCGTCCCCGTCTTTCGGTGCACCGCACCGGTCGCCACATCTATGCCCAGGTCATCGACGACAGCAAGGGCGTGACCGTGGCTTCGGCTTCGACCAACGACAAGGCGGTCAAGACCAAGAACGGCTCGACCTCCGCTGCTGCTGCCGAAGTCGGCAAGCGCGTTGCGGAAGCTGCGAAAAAGGCCGGTATCACCAGCGTCGTGTTCGACCGTGGTGGTTTCCTGTTCCATGGCCGCGTCAAGGCGCTGGCCGATGCTGCCCGTGAAGGCGGGCTGGAGTTCTGATGATGGCTGACGAAAACAACACCAACGAAGAAGTCGTCACCGAAGGCGTCGCTGTGGAAGCCGAAGGTGGTCGTCGTGGTCGCGGTCGCGGCCGTGGCGAAGGTGGTGGCCGTGGCCGCCGCGAGGACCGCAAGCCCCGCGAGGAAAAGGAAGATGACGGCTTCATCGAGAAGCTGGTGCACATCAACCGCGTGTCGAAAACCGTGAAGGGCGGCAAGCGCTTCGGTTTTGCCGCGCTCGTCGTTGTCGGCGACGGCCAGGGCCGCGTCGGCTTTGGCCACGGCAAGGCGCGCGAAGTGCCCGAGGCGATCAACAAGGCGACTGCTTCCGCCAAGAAAAAGATGGTTCGCGTTCCGCTGAAGGAAGGACGCACGCTGCACCATGACGGCAATGGCCGTTTCGGTGCGGGCAATGTCTATGTCCGTTCGGCGCCCGCCGGTACCGGCATCATCGCCGGTGGCCCGATGCGCGCCGTGTTCGAAAGCCTTGGCGTTGCCGATGTGGTGACCAAGTCGATCGGCACCTCGAACCCCTACAACATGATCCGCGCAACCTTCGCGGCGCTGGTCGACCAGACCAGCCCGAAGTCGGTGGCGCAGCGTCGCGGCAAGAAAATCGCCGACCTTCTGGGTCGCGGTGGCAGCAAGACTGCCGAAGCCGACGCCGAAGCGATTACGGAGTAATTCGACATGGCGAAAATCAAGATCAAGCAGACCGGTTCGCCGATCCGCCGCCCCGCCGTTCAGCGCAAGACGCTGCAGGGTCTGGGCCTCGACAAGATGCACAAGGTGGTTGAACTGGAAGATACCCCCGAAGTGCGCGGCATGATCCGCACCGTGCGGCACATGGTCGAGGTGATTGGGTAAGTGACAGCCCCTCTCCCCTTGCGGGAGAGGGAGGGGCCCGCCGCGAAGCGGTGGGAGGGTGAGGGGGTGCAACCCCTCTCCAACTCCGACTAGCGAGCCAGCTCGCAAGTCTCCATATCCTCTCCCGCAAGGGGAGAGGAATTTGTTTGAAGCGCGAAACAAAGCGAAAGCGAGTGCATATAATGAAACTGAATGACATCCGCGACAATGAAGGCGCACGGCATCGCAAGATGCGCGTTGGCCGTGGTATCGGCTCGGGCAAGGGCAAGACCTCTGGCCGGGGCCAGAAGGGCCAGAAGAGCCGTTCGGGCGTTGCCGTAAAGGGCTTCGAAGGCGGCCAGATGCCGCTCCACATGCGTATTCCGAAGCGCGGCTTCAACAACATCTTCGCCAAGGACTATGCCGAAGTGAATCTGGGCATGATCCAGAAATTCATCGACGCCAAGAAGCTCGACACCAAGGCGGTCGTCGATCAGGCGGCGCTGAAGGCTGCCGGTCTGTCGCGTGGCGGCAAGGATGGCGTTCGCATCCTCGCCAAGGGCACCCTCACCGCCAAGATCAACCTTTCGGTTGCCGGTGCGTCGAAGGCGGCGATCGAGGCAGTTGAAAAGGCTGGCGGCAAGGTCGAAATTCTGACCGTGAAGCCTGCGGCCGAAAAAGCTGCCGAAAAGAAAGGCAGCGCCAAGAAGGCCAAGTGATTAAAGGGTGACCTCACCCTTGTCGAACCAGCCCCGCATCCCGATATGGGCGTGCGGGGTTTGGTGTTTCTGGGCAGCCGGAACGCCGACATGTCAATTCGGGGTAGATTGCGCGCAGCCAAGCCGCTAGCGCAGCAATCGGGAATCAAGGGAAAGTATCTGCATGGCATCGCGAGCCGACAAGATGGCGTCGAACATCAATTTCTCGAACTTCGGCCAGGCGACCGATCTGAAGAACCGCATCTGGTTCACGATCGGCGCGCTGATCGTGTTCCGCCTGCTGAGCTTCGTTCCGCTGCCGGGGGTCGATCCGATTGCGCAGGCCGCGCTTTATGCGAATAATGCGGCGGGCGGTGTGCTCGACATTTTCAACACCTTCTCGGGCGGTTCGCTCGAACGTATGAGCCTGATCGCGCTCGGCGTGATGCCCTATATCACCGCCTCGATCGTCGTTCAGCTCGCCTCATCGCTGTCGCCCACATTGGCTGCGATCAAGAAAGAGGGCGAGAGCGGGCGCAAGAAGCTCAACCAATATACCCGCTATGGCACCGTGCTGCTGACGGCGGTGCAGGGCTATTTCCTTGCTTCAGGGCTCGAATCGCTGGCTGCTGCGAACGGTATTCGTGCGGTTGTCGAACCCGGTCTGATGTTCCGGATTGTGGCGACGATCAGCCTTATCGGCGGCACGCTGTTCCTGATGTGGCTGGGTGAACAGATTACCTCGCGCGGGATCGGCAATGGCATATCGCTGATCATCATGGCCGGTATCGTCGCGCAAATGCCGCGACTGGTTGCCAACCTGCTCGAAGGCGGACGCACCGGTTCGATCAGCGGCGTGATCGTTGTCGGCTTCATCGGCATGTTTGTAGGCCTGACGCTGCTGATCTGCTTTGTGGAGCGGGCGCAGCGACGGGTGCTGGTGCAATATCCCAAACGGGCAACGCAGCGCGGCATGATGCAGGCTGATCGCAGCCACCTGCCGCTCAAGCTCAACACCGCAGGCGTTATCCCGCCGATCTTTGCGTCCTCGTTGCTGCTGCTGCCGGTGACGATCAGCCAGCTGGGCGGGAATCAGGTCGCGGGTGAAAGCGCGACCGGCGATATCATCATCCAGATGCTGCAATGGTTGCGGCACGGACAGCCGATCTATCTGCTGCTCTATGGCCTTGGCATCGTTGTCTTCTGCTTTTTCTACACTGCGGTTGTGTTCAACCCCGAAGAGACGGCGGAGAATCTGAAAAAGGCTGGCGGCTTCATTCCCGGCATTCGCCCCGGCAAGAATACGCAGGATTATCTCGATTATGTGCTGACGCGTATCACCGTGCTGGGCGCAGCCTATCTGACCCTGGTCTGCCTGCTTCCCGACTTCATGATGGGGCAGACGGGCCAGTCGCAATTCTTCGTGCTGGGCGGCACCAGCCTGTTGATTCTGGTCAATGTGACGGTCGACACGATCGCACAGATCCAGGGCCATCTGATGGCGCACCAATATGGCGACCTGCTGAAAAAGGCGAAACTCAAGGGCAATCGCGGACGCTGATCCGGCGCGCTTTCAACGCAACAGGGGACGGGCAAAAGTGAGCAAGACGCTGAACATCATTCTTCTCGGGCCCCCGGGCGCAGGCAAGGGCACGCAGGCTGGCCTGCTGGTCGACACCCGTGGCATGGTGCAGCTGTCGACTGGTGACATCCTGCGCGCAGCGGTGAAGGCCGGAACGCCGGTCGGGAAAATGGCTGATGAAATCATGAAGGCGGGAAAATTGTTTCCCGACGAACTGATGGCCGAAATCCTGGGCGAACATATGGATGCGATTCCCTTGGAGAAGGGCCTGATTTTCGACGGCTATCCGCGCACCGCGCCGCAGGTGGAACTGCTCGATGGCCTGCTCGCATCGCGCGGCCGCAAGCTGGATCATGTGGTGGAACTGGTGGTCGACGAAGATGCGCTGGTCGAGCGTATCGTCGGTCGTTTCACCTGTGCCAGTTGCGGCGAAGGCTATCACGACACATTCAAACAGCCTGCGCGGCCCGGCGTCTGCGACAAGTGCGGATCGACCGAGTTCAAGCGGCGTCCGGACGACAATGAAGAAACCGTCCGCACGCGCATGGCGGAATATCGCGCCAAGACCGAACCCATCCTGCCGATATACCAGGCGCGCGGGCTGGTGAGCCGGGTGGACGGCATGGCCGATATCGACGATGTGACAAAGGCGATCGCCGACATATTGGGCGCATAGCAACCGTAGCCCGCAGCCTGTCGAAGGGCGCTTCGGCAGACCTGGCATTGCGGGTTTGGAGCCGGTCGGCCTATTATCCAGATTGCCGAGCACGGGGCTACGCGGCTATTAGGGCGCATGAACAAAACTATCATAATGGGTGCCACCTCGCTGGCGCTGTTCGCGGCCCCTGCCAGGGCAGAGGTCAAGACCCTGACCGAGCAAGGCTTTTCGGTCCTTCATGCCGCCGATGTGCTGGCCAAGCCCGAGGATGTCTGGAAACGTCTGCTCGCCCCCAAGGACTGGTGGAACCCCGCGCACAGCTGGTCGGGCAGCGCCGAGGGCTTTTATATCGACCCGCAGGCTGGCGGCTGCTTTTGCGAACTGTTCCAGGAAAAGGACAAGGGCGGAAAGATCGTCACCAAGGGCAGCGTCGAGCATATGCGCGTGATTTTTTCGCAGCCGGAAAAGGTGTTGCGCATGCGCGGCAGCCTGGGGCCGATGCAATCGGAAGCGGCAACGGGCACGCTGACGATCGCGATGGAACAGTTGAAGGCGGGTGCCGGAACGCGGCTCAGCTTCTCTTATGTTGTCGGCGGATATATGCGCTTCAAGATGGCGGACATCGCACCAGCGGCCGACGCGATGTTGCGCGACCAGTTTGACAGGCTGGTGAAACCGCTGGGCAAGGTGGTCGGTAATGATACCGAGGAAACGCCCGATAGCGGCACCGGCGCGGACGTGAAGCCGGGGGCCAAGGCACCTGCAAAAGGCGGCGCGAAAAAGGCGGCGCAATCCGGTCCGGCTGCTGCTGCCGCGCCCGTCGAGGCCGGGAAAAAGACTGGCAAGCCCGAGAAGGTCGAGGCTGACGACACCGAAGGCGCAGACCAGTCCGAATAAGCCCGGCACATGGTCGAACCAACCGCACTGCTCCGCCCAAGGCGCAAAAAGCCTGCGCGCGCGAAGGCCGAGATCGGCTGGTGCGAACTGGTCGACCTGCCGGGGCTGGGGCTGTCGGCAATCCACGCCAAGATGGATACCGGCGCGGCCACATCGTCGATCCATGCCACGCGGGTGAAGCCGTTCGAACGTGAGGGCCGGGAGTGGGTCGAATTCTGGTTCCGTCCCTTTCCGGGAGACAAGCCGCGCCGCTTTGAAGCGCCGTTGGTGGACCGGCGGCAGGTGCGCAGTTCGAACGGGGAAAGACAGCACCGCTTTGTCATCGAAACGCAAATCTGTTTGGGCAGGCTTTGCTGGAAATCAGAGCTGACACTGGCGAACCGCCGGTCGATGGCCTTTCCTGTCCTGATCGGACGGCGGGCCCTGCGACGCGGGCTGCTGCTGGTGAACAGCGGACGTAAATGGGTGCTGGGAAAGCCCGCACCATCGGAGGAAAAATGAAAATCGCAATGCTCGCGCGCAATGCCGGGCTCTATTCGCACCAGCGGCTTGCCGAGGCGGCCCGCGCGCGCGGACACGAAATCGATATATTGAACACGTTGCGGGTGACGATGAACATCACCTCGCATCGACCCGAAGCCTATTATCAGGGTGAGAAGATCGCCCGCTTTGACGCGGTCATTCCGCGTATCGGTGCGTCGGTGACCTTTTACGGGCTCGCGGTGCTGCGCCAGTTCGAGATGATGAAGATCTGGTCGCTCAATGAAAGCGTGGCCATCGGTCGTTCGCGCGACAAGCTGCGCAGCTTGCAGATATTGGCGCGCAAGGGGCTGGGGCTGCCGGTGACGGCCTTTGCGCACGATCCGCGCCAGACCGGCGAAGTGATCCAGATGGTCGGCGGCGCGCCGGTCGTCATCAAGCTGCTGGAAGGCACACAGGGGATCGGCGTGGTGCTGGCCGAAACCGAGAATAGCGCGCGGTCGGTGATCGAGGCCTTTCGCGGTGCCAATGTGAACATCCTGGTGCAGGAATATATCAAGGAGGCAAAGGGCAGCGATATCCGCGCCTTTGTCATCGGCAACAAGGTGGTCGCGGCGATGGAGCGGCAGGGGGCGGCGGGTGATTTCCGATCGAACCTGCACCGCGGCGGAACCGCCAGCGCCATCAGGATCACCCCCGAGGAACGATCGACCGCGGTGCGCGCTGCCCGCGCGCTCGGCCTCAACGTCGCGGGGGTCGACATGCTGCGTTCCAATCACGGCCCAGTCATCATGGAAGTGAACAGCTCGCCGGGGCTTGAAGGCATTGAAAAAGCGACGAACAAGGATATTGCGACCAAGATCATCCAGTTTATCGAGGATAATGCCGTCGCCGGAAAGACCCGGACCAAGGGCAGCGGCTGAGCGGGGAAAGGCACGGAAAAGCGCGGCTTGACACCCCGCCCGACTCACCGTAAAGAGGCTTCATCCGACACACTGGTAAAACCAGCAGCGCTTTTGTGCGCCCGCTGGTTTTTTCTGCGTTGTCGGCCCATCACTTTCGCGTTGAGATAGGGTTCCTTCCGGATCCCTGTGGAGCAAGGAGCAAGAAATTGGCACGTATTGCCGGGGTTAACCTACCTACCAATAAGCGCGTTATCATTGCGCTCACCTATATCCATGGCATTGGCCGCACCAAGGCGGTCGAAATTGCCGACAAGCTGGGAATCGATCACACCCGCCGGGTGCAGGATCTTTCGGACGCCGAAGTTCTGAAAATCCGCGAAACGATCGACGCCGATCACACCGTCGAAGGTGACCTTCGCCGCAACACCGCGATGAACATCAAGCGTTTGATGGACCTCGCCTGCTATCGCGGCCTCCGTCATCGTAAGGGTCTTCCTGTCCGCGGTCAGCGCACGCACACCAATGCGCGCACCCGCAAGGGCAAGGCGAAGCCCATCGCCGGCAAGAAGAAATAAGCGCGGGTCTCCGCAGCTTTTCCCAGATACAGACAGGATAGAGCAAAATGGCACGCGAACCTCAGCGCATCAAACGGCGCGAACGCAAGAATATCTCGGCAGGTGTTGCCCATGTCAACGCCAGCTTCAACAACACCATGATCACCATCACCGACGCGCAGGGCAATGCCATCAGCTGGTCGTCGGCGGGCATGATGGGCTTCAAGGGCAGCCGCAAGTCGACTCCCTATGCGGCCCAGGTCGCGGCGGAAGACGCCGGCAAAAAGGCTGCGGAACATGGCGTCCGCACGCTCGAAGTCGAAGTGAAGGGTCCGGGTTCGGGCCGCGAGAGCGCATTGCGCGCCTTGCAGGCCGTCGGCTTCACCATCACTTCGATCCGCGATGTGACGCCGATCCCGCACAATGGCGTGCGTCCGTCGAAGCGTCGCCGCGTCTGACTTGCCAGGGACTGTCCCCGCATGGGGGCCGTCCGCTTAGTGCTACAGGGACAGTCCCCATATGGGGGCGGTTCCCGACAAAATTCAATCGGGCTGACCGGACGGTGCACCAAATGCCGGTTCAGTCCCAACCTAGGGGAAATCCATGTCCGTCAACATGAAGAACTGGCAGGAACTGAAAAAGCCCATGGGCCTCGAAGTGAAGCCTGCTGGCGACGCGCGTCGCAAGGCAACCTTTGTCGCCGAACCTCTCGAGCGTGGCTTTGGCCTGACGCTTGGCAACGCACTGCGTCGCGTGCTGCTTTCGTCGCTGCAGGGCGCAGCGATCACTTCGATCAAGATCGAAAATGTGCTTCACGAATTCTCGTCGCTCGCCGGCGTGCGTGAAGACGTCACCGACATCGTTCTGAACATCAAGCAGGTTGCCCTGAAGATGGAAGGCGAAGGCCCGAAGCGCATGCAGCTTTCGGCAACCGGCCCGGCCACCGTCAAGGCAGGCGACATCGCCGTTACCGGCGACATCCAGGTGATGAACCCCGAACTGGTGATCTGCCACCTCGATGATGGCGCGACGCTGAACATGGAAATCACTGCCGACACCGGCAAGGGTTATGTTCCGGCTGTCGCCAACCGCCCGGCCGATGCGCCGATCGGCCTGATTCCGGTCGATTCGCTCTACTCGCCGGTGCGTCAGGTCGCCTACAAGATCGACAATGCCCGTATCGGTCAGGAACTGGACTTCGACAAGCTGAACCTCACCGTCGAAACCGACGGCACGGTCGCCCCCGAAGATGCGGTCGCCTATGCAGCGCGCATCCTTCAGGATCAGCTGCAGGTCTTCGTCCACTTCGAAGAGTCGATGGCGGCTTCGTCGCCGATGATCGGCCTTGCCGCAGCCCCGGCTTCGAGCGAGGAATCGGACGCCAACCAGCTCAACCGCTACCTCCTCAAGAAGGTCGACGAGCTGGAACTGTCGGTGCGTTCGGCCAACTGCCTCAAGAACGACAACATCATCTATATCGGCGATCTGGTTCAGAAGAGCGAAGCCGAGATGCTGCGCACGCCGAATTTCGGTCGCAAGTCGTTGAACGAAATCAAGGAAGTCCTTTCGTCGATGGGCCTGCGCCTCGGCATGGACATCCCCGGCTGGCCGCCTGAAAATATCGAGGAAATGGCCAAGAAGCTCGAACAGGAGCTGCTGGGCTGACCCTGAATTCTCCTCCCCGTTCGCGGGGAGGAAAACGGGCAATGGGCCACCCGCGAAACGGCCTGCTACGGACTACCTGACACGGGTCCATAACGAACGAAGGACAAAATCATGCGCCATAAAGTAGGCCAGCGTAAACTGAACCGCACCGGCAGCCACCGCATCGCGATGCTGCGCAACATGGCGGCTTCGCTGATCAAGCACGAACAGATCACCACCGGCGTTGCCAAGGCGAAAGAACTGCGCCCCTATGTCGAAAAGCTGGTCACGCTCGCGAAGAAGGGCGGCCTTTCGAACCGTCGCCTCGCGCACAGCCGCCTGATGGACGATGCGCAGCTTGCCAAGCTGTTCGACGTGCTCGCGGAACGCTACAAGGATCGCAACGGCGGCTACACCCGCATCATCAAGGCTGGCTACCGCGCGTCGGACGCCTCGCCGATGGCGATCATCGAACTGGTCGACCGCGATGTTTCGGCCAAGGGCCAGGATTCGGGACCGGTCGAGGTCGATCTCGACGAAGCAGCCTGATAGCGCGCAAATGAATTAAAAAAGGGCGGTTCCGGTTGGAGCCGCCCTTTTTGTTTGGGGTCAGCCGCGGCTCGCCCTGAACAGCGCGCCCGACAGCACCCACAAGCTGGCGAGCACGACCGAAAAGACGCCGCCGCGAAAGTCACTGCCCAGGATGCCGAAGATCGTCGCGACGCTTGCCTGCGCGGCGGCCGCGGTGAACATGGTCAGCGCCATCCCTTCCTTGCCGAACCGTGACACCAGCGACCCGATCAGGGCGATCAGGATGACGCCCAGAAATAGCAGATTGATCGGATTATCCTCATTGCCGATCATCCCCACCGCGCCATTGGCCCAGACGACAAGAAACGCCGACAGCAGGGCGAAAGCTGCGCCGGCGCGATAAAATCGGTCGGGCGACTTGCGTACCGCC
This sequence comes from Sphingomonadaceae bacterium, assembly GCA_020847445.1. Lineage (GTDB taxonomy): Bacteria > Pseudomonadota > Alphaproteobacteria > Sphingomonadales > Sphingomonadaceae > Sphingorhabdus_B. Next base: position 9,576 of record JADLBY010000188.1, read on the forward strand.
AGTTCGACGCCAAGCCCAAAGGCACCGAGCAACATAGCGGCAAAGCCAAAATCACCCGGCGTCCAGTTGACTTCGCTGGTGAATTGCATCGCGACGGCGGGCAGCATCACCAGCGCTGCCGCGCCGCCCCAGCCGATGATGCGCCACAGATTCCGCTTCGGGCGTTCCAAAATTGCTTGTCCATTTTGCATTGCCATATCCCCTTAAATGGTTGAGGCACGCCAATTAGGAAGCATGGGCCGCAAAGGCATGAGCAAGTTGTGAGCAATTGGTGAAAAATGGCGAGTGACGCTTTTCGCTTTGGCGATTTCACGCTCCATCCGGAAGATCGCCAGTTGATGCGTGGATCGGAACGGATCGATCTCAACAGCCGCTATCTGGATGCCCTGCATCTTCTGGTGCGCGATGCAGGCGCGCTGGTAACCAAGGATCGGTTTCTTGACGAGGTGTGGCAGGGCGTTCCCGTCACCGATGAGGCGCTGACCCAATGTATCAGGATGCTGCGCCGGGCGCTGGGCGATGATGCCGCCACGCCGCGCTATATCGAAACCGTGCCCAAGCATGGCTATCGCTTTGTCGCGGTGGTGGAATTCGGGCCGTCGCCCGCGTCCGCGCAGATGTTGGCCGCACTGACAGTCAGACCACATTATACGCCGCTGCAGCGCCTGCTCCTCACCGGGCTTGCCGGGTCGGCGGGCGGCGCGGTCGCCGGGGCAATCGGCGGCCTGCTCTACGGATTTGCCGCAGCGTCGCAATCCGCAGGGGCGGGCGGCGGGCTTTCGGCGTTGCTGGTCCTGCTGCTGCTGACCGCCGTTCTGGCCACCATCGGCGCGGCCGGGGTCTGCTTTGCGATGGCGGTTGCCGAACGTCTCAAGCCCCGCAACATATGGGTCAGCGCAGTTGGAGGGGCAATGGGCGGCATGGCGATCGGCGCCTTCGCGCGGCTGCTCGGCCTTGATGCGTTCAACCTGCTCCTTGGGTCTGCGCCCGCCGATTTCACCGGCGCTGCGGAAGGCACGGCGCTTGGCGTCGCGGCAGCGCTGTCGGCGGGCATCGCCCGGAGCGGCTGGGCCAGCAGCCCAAGCCGTATCATGTTGCCCGTAGCGGCAATTGGCGGGCTATCGGGCATCGGCATTTCGCTCGCCGGGGGGCAGTTGCTGGGCGGCAGCCTTGCCGCGCTTGGCCGCCAATTTCCGCGATCGGCGCTGCGCCTTGATCCGCTCGGCATGCTCGGTGGAGAAGGCAGGTTCGATGCGATGAGCCAGACGGTTTCCGCCGGACTGGAGGCGACGCTGTTTTGCACCTGCATCGCACTGGCGATCGCCCATGTCGCGCGCCGCTGGGCCGACCAAGGCTGACGCGATACGGACCTGCCGGGCGGCGACAGAAAAAGTTGGCAGTTGTCCGGACTTGCCACTACCCATGGCACCAACCAAAATTCCGCCGAAAGAGAGTGATGTTTATATGCGTTTGTCGTTTCTGCTCGGGGCCGCTGTGATGACATTGTCGGTTCCGGCGCAAGCATCCGGGCTCACCTATCCCGAAACGCGCAAGGTGGATGTTGTCGAAGACCAGTTTGGCGTCAAGGTTGCCGACCCCTATCGCTGGCTGGAGGATGATGTGCGGGTCAACCCCGACGTCGCCAAATGGGTGGAGGCCCAGAATGCGGTGTCCGGCACCTATCTGGAAAAGCTGCCCGGTCGCGAGGCGCTGAAAACCCGGATGAAGGCGCTGTATGACTATGAACGGTTCAGCATTCCGCAAAAGGCCGGGGGCCATTATTTCTTCACCAAGAATAACGGTCTGCAAAACCAGTCACCGCTCTATGTACGTAACGGTCTGAGGGGGCAGGATCGCGTCCTGATCGATCCCAATGGCTGGGCGAAGGACGGGGCCACCGCGCTGGACCAGTGGGAGCCTTCACCCGACGGCAAGCGCGTCGCCTATGCGATCCAGGATGGCGGATCAGACTGGCGCACGATCCGCGTGCCCGATGTCGCATCCGGCGAGACGGTGGGTGACGAGATCAGATGGGCAAAATTCACCAACATCGCCTGGGTCGGGAATGAAGGCTTTCTCTATTCGCGTTTTGCCGAGCCGCAAAAGGGCGCCGAATTCCAGGCGCTGAACGAGAACCAGACACTCTATTACCACAGGATCGGTACGCCGCAGAGCGACGACAAGCCGGTCTATGCAACGCCAGACCGGCCAAAGCTGGGGCATAGCGCACAGGTTACCCACGACAACCGCTGGGTGGTGATCACATCTGCAGAGGGGACCGACGAGAAATATGAAATCAGCCTGATCCCGATTGCCGCAGGCAAAGGCAGGATTATGCCTGTCGCCCAGTGGAAGCCGCGAACGCTGATCCCCGGTCTCGACCACGACTGGCAGCTGATCGAGGGCATGGGCGATCAGCTATGGTTTGTGACCGACAAGGACGCCCCTCGGCTGAAGGTGGTCAAGGCCGACCTGAGCGGCAAGAATGCGGTTTTTTCGGACGTGATAGCTGAACGCAGCGAGCCGCTGGCCCGCGCGCAGATTGTCGGCAACAGGCTGGTGCTTTCCTATCTGAAAGACGCGGCGTCGGTCGCCGAAATGATGAGCCTCGACGGCAAACCCCTGCAACGCATCCAGCTCAACGCCATCGGTACGGCATCGGGCTTTTCCGGAAAGCCCGGCGATCCGGAAACCTATTATGCCTTTTCCAGTTTCAACCAGCCGGGGGCGATTTATCGATTTGATTCGACCACGGGCAAGAGCAGCGTTTTCGCGCAGCCGAAGCTGAGCTTTGTTCCGGCGGACATCAGTATCGAACAGCGTTTCTACACATCCAGGGACGGCACGAGGGTGCCGATGTTCGTGGTGCGCAAGAAGGATCTCGATCTGGCAAAAGGTGCGCCGACGTTGCTGTACGCCTATGGCGGCTTCAACCTGCCCCAGTTGCCGGGGTTCGACCCGCGCAAGATGGCGTGGATCCAGTCGGGTGGCGTCTATGTGCTCGCCAATATTCGCGGGGGCAGCGAATATGGAAAGGCATGGCACGATGGCGGGCGGTTGCTGAACAAACAGAATGTCTTTGATGATTTCATCGCGGCGGGCGAATATCTGATCGCCCAGGGCATAACGACGCGGGACAAGCTGGCCATTGAAGGCCGGTCAAATGGCGGCCTGCTGATCGGTGCGGTGGTCAACCAGCGGCCCGATCTTTTCGCGGCAGGGCACGCTGCGGTCGGCGTGATGGACATGTTGCGTTTCGACCGCTTCACGGCGGGGCGCTATTGGGTCGACGATTATGGCTATCCGAACAGGGAAGCCGATTTCAGGAACCTGCTGGGCTACTCACCCTATCACAATATCAAAAGCGGCGTGGATTATCCCGCCCTTATCGTCACCACTGCCGATACCGACGATCGGGTGGTGCCGGGGCACAGCTTCAAATATACTGCCGCGCTGCAGGCTGCGCAAACCGGTGACAAGCCGCACATCATCCGGATAGAAACCCGCGCAGGCCATGGTTCGGGCAAGCCCACAGACAAGCTGATCGAGGAATATTCGGATATCTACGGCTTCCTCGCCAAATGGACAGGATTGGAGCTGGAGGATGACGCCGCAAAATGACTGGCAACCCCGCCCCGCCGGCTGGTGGGAACGGATCATGGTGCCCAAACTGATCGGTTGCGCCTGCGCCCAGCCGCAGATCATGAAGGCCCGCAGCCGGATCGTCCCCAGGGCAGAGGGCGATGTACTCGAACTGGGCTGCGGTGGCGGGATCAACATGGCCTTTTACGATCCGGCGCGGCTGAAAAGCTATTCGGGCGTCGATCCGTCGGCAGGGCTACTCGACCGATCGCGCGAGGCGGCGCAGGCGATCGGGATCGAGGCCGACATTCGCGGCGGTGTGGGGGAGGCGATACCCTTTGCCAGCCAAAGTTTTGATACCGTCCTGTGCACCTTCACGCTCTGTTCGGTCGACGACCAGATGCAGGTGCTGTCGGAAATGCGGCGGGTGCTGCGCCCGGGCGGCAAGATACTATTCCTCGAACATGGCAGCGCACCCGACGAAGGCGTGCGCAAATGGCAACGGCGGATCGAGCCGGTCTGGCGGCGCATTGGCGGCAATTGCCATCTGACCCGCCCGATTACAGCCGCTTATGAACAGGCAGGCTTTCGCGTTGCAGGTGGCGATAAGGGCTATATGCCCAAATCGCCCCGTCCGTTCAGCTGGATCGAATGGGGCGAGGCGCATCTTTGAACAGCCGTTCATGAAACAGGCTTTTTTTATGAACGGTCGCTGACAAGTCGATTCAGCAACGCATCATTTCGAATCGTCTAATTCTCCACTCGACGGCGGGAATCATCTCGCCATCACAAAGGAGAAAACCGATGAAGATTTTGACCAAGAGCCTGCTCAGCGCCGGTGCCGCAGCTGCGGCCCTGGTCAGCGTTGCCGCCCCTGCTCAGGCGCGCGACCGCCACCGCGACAATGATGGTATCAGCGCGGGTGAAGTGATTGCAGGTGCTGTGATCCTCGGCGGGCTCGCTGCCGTGATCGCCAGCAGCGACAATGATGGTCGGCGTTATGATGACGGGCGCTATTCCGACAATCGCTATGGCGACCGTTATGGCGACCGGTACAATGGCGGCTATGGCTATAATAGCGGCTATGGCAGCCGCGCTGCGGTCAACCAGTGCATCAATGCCGTCGAAAACTGGGGCAATCGCTACAGCCGCACCGATGTGACCCGGATCCACGACATTGACCGGACCCGCAACGGCTATCGCATTTCGGGCAACATCGTTGTCAAGGATGGCTGGCGCGGGCGCGACCGTTACGACAACCGCTACGGCAACCGTTATGACAATGGCTACAGCCGTGGCTATGACAAGGGCCGGTTCACCTGCTTTGTCGAGCGCGGACGCGTCGTCGATATCGACTATCGCGGGCTGGACCAGTGGCGCTAGGCCGCATCGTAAGCGGATAATGTAAATTATCGGGGTGGTTCAGCATGGCGACAGGCTGGACCACCCATTCTGCTATCATACAGGGGTGTATCCCCTCCTTGAAAAGGAGGTTTGAATGAACAGATTTGGCAAGGCAGCCCTGGCTGCCGGGTTGACCGCGATGGTCGCAACCACACCGCTCCCGGCGATGGCCGCCTATGGCAGCCGCGAGGTCGCAACCGCGCGGCATCAGGCGTCGGGCTATGACGACACGTCGGATTACCATCGGCGTCGCTGGCGCAACCGGCGGCTGGATGTCGACGCGGGCGATGTCATCCTTGGTATCGGCCTGATCGCCGCGATCGCGGCGGTTGCGGATTCGGCGGGCAAGAACCGCCGCAGCGAGCCGCGCCGCGAGGATGAACCACGCTATCGCGACTATGACCGTGAGCCCGCACCCGCACCTACCTATAATAGCGGACAGGATGTCGGCAGCGCGGTCGGCGTCTGCACCGACGCAGCGGAGCGCGCGGCCAATGGCAGGGTCGACGAAATCGGCTCGGTAACGCGCGAAGGTTCGGGTTGGCGGGTAACGGGCGATATCGGCAATGACGGCTTCACTTGCACCGTCACCGATGGTCGCGTGACCGACATCCGGATTGGCGACCGCGAAATCTGAGAGTTGAAGATAAAGTCGTCCCGGTCTGCGCCGGGACGACGTTTTGGATCAGAATACCGGGTCGTTGACGCCGCTATCGTCGTCGCCAATCGGCGTGACCGCGCTATGGATGCCGCATTCGGTCTTGTCCCAGCCCTTCCAGCGGCCCGAACGCGGGTCTTCGCCCGCCGCC
>JADLBY010000189.1 GCA_020847445.1 Sphingomonadaceae bacterium
CTGCGCGATGCGATCCGGCCACCATATCGGAGCAACTTCATTCGCGCGCCCAGCCCAGGGTGATCGACATGCGCCGGTTGCGCGGGTCGAACCGGTTCTGCCGGATATAGGGCTCGCGATCGGCCACCCCTTCGATTCGCATGAACCGGTCTGCCCCGACGCCCTTTTGCGCGAAGATGGCGCGCGTGATTTCCGCGCGTTCGGCGGACAGCTTCCAGTTGTTCATCCCCTGGCCTCGATGCCTGCGGGGCCGACCGCACTCGCAATGCGTGCGATCGAGCCGATGCCGCAAAAGCTCTCGCTCGATTTCGCGCGCGATGCCTATCGCAGGCTGGCCCGGCTGGGGGGATCGGGCGCATGACCAATCCGCTCTGGAAATCGCTCGTCAGCGGGGCCGCGCTGCCCGCGGCGATCCTTGCCCTCGTGCTGCTGATGGTGGTGCCGGTTCCGGCGCTGCTGCTCGATATCGGCTTCATCACCAACATCATGATCAGCCTTGCGGTCTTGATGGTCGCGCTGTCGGCGGCGCGCCCGCTCGATTTTTCTGCCTTCCCCACGGTGCTGCTGCTCGCGACGCTGTTCCGGCTCGCGCTCAATGTCGCCTCGACCCGCGTCGTGCTGGTCGACGGGCATCAGGGTGCGGCGGCGGCGGGGCATGTGATCGAGGCGTTCGGCGCTTTCCTGATCGGCGGCGACTATGTCGTCGGGCTGTTCGTCTTCGCAGTGCTGATGATCATCAACCTGGTCGTGATCACCAAGGGCGCGGGGCGGGTTTCAGAGGTGTCGGCGCGCTTCACGCTCGACGCGTTGCCGGGCAAGCAGATGGCGATCGATGCCGATCTCAACGCCGGGCTGCTCACCCCCGACGAGGCCAAGGCGCGGCGGCAGGAGGTGGCGACCGAGGCCGATTTCTACGGCTCGATGGATGGCGCCTCCAAATTCGTGAAGGGCGATGCGGTTGCCGGGTTGCTCATCCTGTTTGTCAACATCGTCGGCGGGCTGATCCTCGGGGTGGTCAGCCACGAATTGTCGCTCGGCGACGCGGCGCGCACCTATGTCACGCTCGCGATCGGCGACGCTTTGGTCGCGCAGATCCCGGCGCTGTTGCTCTCGATCGCCGCTGCCGCCATCGTCACCCGCGTTTCCTCGCCCTTCGACCTCAGCGGCCAGATCGGCAGCCAGTTCGGCCAGTGGCGCGCCTGGGCACCGGTCGCCGCGATCCTCGGCCTGCTCGGCCTGATCCCCGCCATGCCGCAACTGGTTGTCCTGCCCGCAGCAGCCGTGGCCGGTGCGATATGCTGGTCGCTGCGGCGGCAGGCGCTGGCCGTTGGAGCTGATCCGATCCCAGCCACACCTTCCGAACCCTATCGGATCGAGTGGGCAGATATTTGCGACGCGGCTCCGATCAGGCTGGAACTGGGCTATGGGCTGGTTTCGCTGGTCGACGAACGCCGTGGTGCCCCGCTGATGGCGCGGGTCACGGCGGTGCGCCGCCAACTGTCCCGCCAGTTCGGCTTTGTCTTGCCGCCGGTGAAGGTCGAAGATGATCTGGCCCTGCCCGCAAACCGCTATCGGATACGGATTTCGGGCGTGGTGGCGGGCGAAGGCGATGTCTGGCCCGCCGATCTGCTCGCGCTGGATTCGGGGGATTGCCTGGAAGCTGTCGAGGGCCGCGCCTGCAAGGATCCGACCTTTGGCCTTGATGCGCTCTGGATCGCCGGTTCGCGCAAGATCGATGCGATTGCGGCGGGTTATACCGTTGTTGATCCGGCGACCGTGATCGCAACGCATCTCAACCGGCTTGTCGGCAACGGCGTGGCGGAGTTGTTCGGGCATGACGAGGCCCAGGCGCTGATCGGCACGTTGAAGGATGATTTTCCGCAGCTGGCGCAGAGCCTGACGCCAACACCCTTTCCGTTGACGGCCATCACCCAGCTGTGCCGGGCGCTGCTGGCTGAACAGGTGCCGTTGCGCGACTTCCGGGCGATTGCGGCGGCGATGCTGGACAGCGCCACGCCGGAAATGGCGACCGGCCAACTGGTCGAGGCGGTTCGCCGACGCCTGGGCGGGGTGATTGCCCAGACCATTGTGCCTGCCGACATGCCGCTGCCGGGCATCACCATCGAGGCTGAGCTGGAATCGATGCTGCTGCAAGCAGTGCGGACCGCGCCCGATGCAAGCTGGCCGGTCGAGCCCGGCCTTGCCCGGCAGCTGGTCGATGCCTTGCATGACGCCCTGCCGCCGCTGCATGCCGCCGCGCGCAGCTGCGCCCTGCTGACGACGCCGCTGTGCCGCGCGCCGCTTGCGCGGCTGCTGCGCAGCTCCGGGCTCGATCTGCCCGTGCTTTCTTTTCTCGAAATCCCCGACGGCAAGCCCGTCGACATCGTCGCAACCATTGGCGGCGCTGCGCAGGCAATATCCGGCAGCGTTGCAGACCAGAAGGACTGACAAATGCTACATTATCCTGCCGACCATTTCGACATCCACAGCCCGGCCTTTGGCGACTGCGGTTCGGCCGACGAACTTGTCCGGCGCCATGGACAGCTTGTCCGCCGGATTGCCTGGCATGTGCGCGCACGGATGTCGGCTTCGTCCGAACTGGAAGATCTGATCCAGACCGGGCTGATCGCGCTCATCGAAGCCGCGCGCAGCTATGAGGATCGCGGCCATGCCTTTACCACCTATGCGTCGATGCGTATTCGCGGCGCCATGATTGACCAGCTGCGCCGCGACGCGCGGGTCAGCCGATCGGTCATGGACGCGCAAAAGCGCATCGCCATGGCCAGGGCACGGCTGGAGCAGCGGCAAATGCAGCTGCCCTCCGATGCCGATGTGGCCGCCGAGCTGGGTATGGCGCCCTCCGCATTTGCGGCCTATTCGGCCGCTGCGGCATCGGTCGAGCAGTCCAGTCTCGACGACAGCTATTCGGATCATGACATGGGTTTCGCCGACCCGGCGCCGCTGGCCGACATGCTGGTCGAACGGGCACAGGCGCAGGCCGGGCTGGCCGAAGCGATCGCCACGCTACCCGAACGCGAGGCGCGCATATTGCAGCTCTATTTTGTCGAGGAACTCAACCTTCACGAAATCGGGGATGTTCTGGGGATCGGCGCGGCGCGGGTTTGCCAGATCAAAAAGGCAGCGCTGGCACGGCTCAGGATCAGACTGGCGCAATGAAACATCCTTAACACCATGTAACGCTGATAACGGCATGTTAACCATCGGCGCGCATAACGGGCGCGGGAAGCAACAGGTGCGATCCTGCGAATGGGACCGGAAAATGGATAATTTGCGCGGTTTTGGGTCATATGACAGCGATCGGTTGGACGCTGATGGCCCCGCTTATGCAAGTTTTGACGAAGAGCATGAAGATGCGGCGATCGAACCGCCGCCGGCCGTTTCCGGCGACGAACGCCGCATGCAGGTGCGCGCCTATAATTTCTGGACCTCGCATCTTGGCGAAGGCAATTATCCCAATATCGAGGATCTGGATCCCGAATCGGTAGAGGATTTCCGCGATTTTTCGGTTCTGCTCGATTTCACCTCCGGTGTCGAAAACCCGTCGATCCAGTATCTGGGTGCGGCGTTGCGCAATGAATGCGGATTGACCGACGACATCAGCTATCTCGATCAGGTGCCGCCGCGGTCGCTCCTGTCGCGGATTACCGACCATTATCTGCAGATAATCGCCAATCGTGCCCCGATCGGGTTCGAAGCCGAGTTCGTGAATGATCGCGGCGTCAACATCATGTATCGCGGCATATTGCTGCCTTATTCGTCCGACGATGACACCATCGATTTCATCTATGGCGTCATCAACTGGAAAGAGGGCGCACCGGTCGAAATCGCTGCCCGGCTTGCTACCGAAGTTGAAACCGCACTGGCCGCTGTGCCTGTACGCAAGGATCATGTTCCGGTCTGGGCCGATGGCCCGTCGGCGGATGCGCTTGAGCTTGCGGATGATTTTTCGGCCGAACCGGCGGAAAACGACGAACTGGTGCTTGATTCGAGCTTTGCCGACGTGCCGTCGCAGGTCGAGCCTTCGCATGAAGTCGGGATTGCGGAATATGAGCCCGATGCCGACTCGTCGCTTGCCGACTGGCTGCAAGTGGCGCGCAGCAGTGCCGATCAGGCGCGCGAAACCGACGCCCGCAGCCGTGAGGCGCTATATGGTGCCATTGGCCGCGCCTATGACTTTTCGCTGGCTGCCCGGCGCTTCCCGGACGATTATGCCGCGTTGCTGACCGACAATGGTATCGTGGTGCAGGACCGCGCGCCGATGACGCCGGTCGTCAAGCTGATCTTTGGCACCGGTTATGACAAGACGCGCATCACCGAATTTGCCGCCGCGCTCGACTATGCGCATCGCAATGCCGTCCCGGCTGGCGGACTGGCCGATCTGCTGACGAAACATGATGGCGGTCTGAAGGGTGTCGTCCAGGCCGAGCGCCGCGCGCGCAAGGTCGAAAAGGGCGAGCATGTCGCGCCGACGCCGGTCGACCCGCGTCCGCGCCTGCGCGCCGCCCGCGCCCGCGATCTTGCCGAATTTGCGCATGGTGCCGAAGAATTTGTCGTCCTCGTCGCACGCCGCGATGCCGACGGCAATGTCGCGATTGTCGGCTCGGTCGAAGATGCCGGTCTGACCGACAAGGTGCTCGTCAAGACGATCGTCTGATCGGCGGGACTAGCTGCCGACCAGTCTCAGCCTGACCTGCGCCGTCCCGCTGCGGTGCATTCCCAATTCTTTGGCGGCGGCATAAGACAGGTCGATAATCCGCCCCCGGCCCCAGGGCCCGCGGTCGTTGACGCGAACGATCACTTCCCTGCCATTGCCCAGATGGGTCACCCGGACGCGCGTGCCGAATGCTACGGTCCGGTGCGCCGCGGTGAAATCTGCAGGGTCGAACAATTCGCCGCTGGCAGTGCGGCGCCCGGCGAATTCGTTGCTGTAATAGCTGGCATGCCCGCTGCCCAGATCGGCTTCGGCGGTGGCCTGCGCGGCAAAGGGCGTTGCCAAGACCAAGGCTGCCAATAAATATCTCCGTGACGGCATGACACACGGCCTCCCCTGCGCCGACGTCTGGCCCGCTGGCATTTTGCTGTCCAGCGCACAGCGTTGTGCCGGTGCGGCGCTGCGACATTCGGTTCCCGATTGGCAAGTGCGCCCGCCTTCGCTAGGGGCCGCGCATGTCCGTCCGCCGCCTTTGCCAGCTGTTTGGCACACTCCTCCTTTTCCTGGCTTCGCAATCGGCTTTCGCCGATTCGACGCGGCAGCAATGGCTGACATTGACCGGCGATGTCGATCTCGACGCCAATGACAATATTTCCGCCAATCTGATCTTCCGGTCACAGCCGGATTCGTTCGATCTGGGTCAGCGTTTCATCCGTCTGGGCTATCGCCACGATCTGTCCGGCGACGTCAGCCTGTCGCTGTCCTATGCCCATGTCTTGACACGGGTTGAAGGGGGCGGCGATCCGGTGCAGCACCGGCTGGCCCAAAGTATCGCCTTTCCCGTGGTGCAAGACGTCGACGCGCGGGTGCAGCTGGAGGAAATCCTGGGCGTGACCGGCAGCAATGATGTCGGCTTGCGCTTTCGGCCGCGCCTCCGTTTGCGCCACGACCTCGATCAGGCGGGCAGGGTCGAGCTGCAGCTGAGCGATGAAATGATCTTTGCGCTCAACGATACCGATTTCGGCCAGACACATGGGTTGACGGCCAATCGTGCCGGGGCTGCGGTGCATTTCGATATGGGGCGGCATTTCGGCATCATGCCGGGCTATACCTGGCAGCTGGTCAATCGTTCAGGCGCGCCGCTGCGCCACGACCATATCTTGGGGCTCACGCTCGAAGCGCATTACTGAACGGCCTGCCTAGCCGCACTGCGCGCGGTGGAGCAGTTTCTGGTCGGCCAGTACCAGCGCCATCATCGCCTCGACCACCGGCGTTCCGCGAATGCCGACGCACGGGTCATGACGGCCCTTGGTCACGATCTCGGTCGCCTCCGAAATGCCCTGGTCGTTGGGGCGGGTGATCGTGTCGACCGGGGTCAGGATCGAACTTGTCGGTTTGAACCCTACACGGCAGACGACCGGCTGGCCGGTCGAGATTCCCCCTGCGATTCCGCCTGCATTGTTGGCGAGGAATACCGGCTGGTTGGTGCCGGGGCGCATCGGATCGGCATTTTGTTCGCCACGAAAGCGCGCGGCTTCGAATCCTGCACCGATTTCGACCGCCTTGACCGCGTTGATCCCCATCATCGCGGCGGCAAGTTCGCTGTCGAGCTTGGCATAAAGCGGTGCCCCCCAGCCCGGCGGCACGCCGGTGGCAACACATTCGACAACCGCCCCCAGCGACGACCCGGCCTTGCGCGCCTCGTCGACCAGCCTTTCCCAACGGCCTGCGGCGGCCTCATCGGGGCACCAGAAGGGGTTCTTACCGATCTGGCTTTTTTCGAAATTGGCACGGTCGATGGCGTCGCCGCCGATTTCGACGACATAGGCGAGGATTTCGACCTCGGGGATGACCGCGCGCGCCACCGCCCCTGCCGCGACCCGCGCCGCCGTTTCGCGTGCCGAGCTGCGCCCGCCGCCGCGATAGTCGCGAAAGCCGTATTTGGCGTCATAGCTGTAATCGGCATGGCCGGGGCGATAGGCCTTGGCGACCTCCGAATAATCCTTTGACCGCTGATCGACATTCTCGATCATCAGGCTGATCGGGGTGCCGGTGGTGCGCCCCTCGAAAATGCCGGAAAGGATGCGGACGGAATCGGGTTCCTGCCGCTGCGTGGTGAATTTGCTCGTCCCCGGGCGGCGTTTGTCGAGGAAGGGCTGGATATCGGCCTCCGACAGCGCAATTCCCGGCGGGCAACCGTCGACCACCGCACCCAGCGCCGGCCCGTGGCTTTCGCCCCAGGTGGTGAAACGGAAAACATGGCCGAACGTATTGAAGCTCATCTTACCTCTCGGGCCCGAAAGCCGGTGCATAGCGTGCGCGGCCGCTTTCGGGAAGTTGCACCGCTTTGTCCAGCAAAAGCGCCATGAAATGCGGCCCCGCAAAGGGGGAGGCAAAGGGGCGGGCGGTATCGGCGCTATAGCCGAAGCGCGGATAATAATCGGGATGGCCGAGCACGAAACTTATCTGGATGTTGTGCGCCTGCAACATCCCAAGACCGCGCCAGATCAGGGCCGATCCGACGCCTTTGCCATGTCGTTCGGGCAATACCGCCACAGGGGCCAGCCCTGCGCCGTTCAGCGCCGCGCCATCGGCCTCGACTTCCATCCGGCTGAACAATGCATGGCCGACAATCTTCCCATCGGTTTCGGCAACCAGCGAAACCAGCGCGTCGCCATCAGCATGGATCGCGCGGACCAGTTCGGCCTCCCCCTGATGGCCAAAGGCGGTGCTGGCAAAGGCGGCACGGTGGACCGCATCGACCATATCGAAATCGGCAGACTCGACAGGACGAATGATCATGCGTCGGCGGGCGGCTTTACCCGGACCTTGCGATATTTGACCTGTTCCTTGCCGATCCATGTGCGCAACGACCGGTAGATGATGACTGCTGCGGCAACCGCGATCACCCGCCCCGCATGCGGATGGTCATAGGCGCCGCCAAGGCGTCCGCCAAAGACGAAGGCAAGGATGATGAACAGGAAGCCCGCCGCCGACACGAAACCGTCGAGCAGCGGCGGCAGGCCTTCCCAGAATTTGCGGGCGTGCAGATAGCCGAACAGCCCGACAATCACCGTCGCACCGGCGAGGAGGAGGTACAGTTCGTTGCTATGGCCTTCGAACATGGGTGCCCCCTTTTCCTTTCAGTCAGCCCAATGCAATATCAGGAGCATCCTCCTGCTTCATGCCGACCGTATGATAGCCCGCATCGACATGATGGGTTTCGCCCGTGACGCCCGCTGCCAGATCCGACAGGAAATAGAGCGCCGACGCGCCGACATCGTCGATGGTGACATTGCGGCGCAGCGGCGAATTATATTCGTTCCATTTGAGGATATAGCGGAAATCGCCGATCCCCGAAGCCGCCAGCGTCTTGATCGGCCCTGCCGAGATCGCGTTGACGCGGATGCCATCGGGGCCGACATCGTTCGCCAGATATTTGACGCTGGCTTCGAGCGCGGCCTTGGCGACGCCCATTACATTATAATGCGGCACGACCTTTTCGGCGCCATAGTAGCTGAGCGTCAGCATCGATCCGCCGCCTTTGCCGGTTTCGGGGTCGAAGGGTGCCATCATCGCGGCGGCGCGCTTGGCAACCGCGGTGAAGCTGTAGACACTGATGTTCATCGTCATCAGGAAATCGTCGAGCGACACGTCGAAATATTTGCCGCGCAGCGCATCCTTGTTGGTGAAACCGATCGCATGGACGACGAAATCGATGGTCGGCCAGCGTGCGCCGAGCGTCGCAAAGGCAGCGTCGAGATTGGCCATGTCGGAGACATCGCAGTCGATCAGAAAATCGCAGCCCAGTTGCTCCGCAAGCGGGCGGACGCGCTTTTCCATGACTTCGCCCTGATAGCTGATCGCCAGTTCCGCACCTTCGGCTTTCAGCCGCTGGGCAATCCCCCAGGCGAGCGACTTGTCATTGGCAAGGCCCATGATGAGACCCCGTTTTCCTGCCATCAAACCGGTCATGACTGGATGAACTCCTGATTGTCTTGTAAATTGATATTTGCGCCCTTTAAGCCATTTTCGGTCGCGTTGGCCAGCGCGGCGTTGAGTTGCGCGCCGGTGACCATGCCAAGGCCCACAAGATAGAAGAAAATCAGCGTGATCATCACCCCGGCAAGGGTGCCATAAGTCAGGTCATAATTGGTTATGCTCGATACAAACCAGGGCAGCACCATCGTACAGCCGACCCACCACAGGCTGACCAGAACCGCCCCGGGCCATTTGGGAAATATCCGTCCGCGATATTTGCGCGGGGCAAGGCCGCGATAGATTGTATAGATGGCGAGGAAGAGGATGCCGAAGGGAATGATCCGGCCCCAGGCGAAATAGTCTGCGGCGCGCTCTGCTGCCGGAATGAAGCGGTAGACCAGATCCTCGATGGCGATCACCAGCACCTGTGCAGAGAAAGCCACCATGGCGAGGATGACGGCGGCGACAATCACGACAAAACTGCCCAGCCGGTATTGCCAGAACCAGCGCTCGGGCTGGGTGCCATAGGCGCGGTGGAGGACGTCGCGGATGGTTTCGATCAGGCTGGTGGTCGTCCACAGGCTGACAACCGCGCTCAGCCAAAGGAGCGGGCCCGACCGCGCGGACATCGCGGCGTGGACCGGCCCCTCCAGCGCGGCTTCGACGCTGTTCGGAACGGTTTCGAAAAAGGCGTCGATCAACGCCAGGCCGGATTCGGTTTGCCCCAGACTGCCCGCGATGGCCGCAGCCACGATGCAGAATGCGAACAGCGCGACGATCGACAGATAGGCGAAATTCCCCGCATGGACAAAGCCGTCGCTATAGACGCCGACGACGACACGGCGCACAACTTCCTTCGTCCGATGCCAGGGATCAAGATGCTGGAACCACTCGATCTCGCTCTCCGCATGCGGGCGCGGATCGTGCGCGCGTGCCTCGGGGGTAAGCGGGGAGTGCTCAGAGACCAAGGTCGGAACGGACGCCGGGGTCGTCGGGCAAGGCTTCGGCCAGCGCCGCCAGCGCTGCCATATCGGCGGGAAGCCGTATGTGCAGCGTGACCAGCTGGTCGCCGCGGCTGTCGGCGGCGCCGGCACCGCCCTTTCTGGCAAAGCCCCGGCCCTTGATGCGCATTGTCGTGCCCGATTGCGCGCCCGCAGGCACGCTCAGCATCACCGCGCCATCGATGGTCGGCACCTTCACCTTGGCGCCCTGGATCGCCTCTTTCAGGCTGATCGGCAGGTCGAGCCGGATATTGTCGCCGTCGCGTTCGTAAAAGGGATGCTTGCCGATCTTGAGCGTAACCATGGCGTCGCCATTGCCGCCGGGGCCGGGCTGCCCCTTGCCGGGAATGCGGATTTGCTGGCCGCTGACGGCTCCTGCGGGCAGTTTGAATTCGACCGTCTTGCCGTCGCGCAGGGTGATGCGTTGCGGCTCCAGCTTCGCCGCATCGGTGAACGACACCAGATGCTCATAGGCGACGTTCGCGCCCTTGGGCGGCGGCCCCGGCTGCGGGCCTCGTCCGCCGGTATTGGGTCCGCCCGGGCGTGCACCTGCGCCGCCGCCGAACAGCCCGTCGAAAATATCGCCAAGGTCGATCCCGCCGCCAAATTCGAACCCGCCCTGGCCGGGGCGCGGACCGCTGCCGCTGAAAGGGTTGCCGCCGCCAAAGCCCGCGCCAAAGGGCGATCGCGGCTGGCCGTTTTCGTCAATCTCGCCCCGATCATATTGGCCGCGCTTCTGCGCGTCCGACAGCAGGTCATAGGCGTGCGTCACCTCGGCAAAGCGCTCGGCTGCCTTGGGATTATCCTGGTTCCTGTCAGGGTGGAGTTCCTTGGCAAGCTTGCGATAGGCGCCCTTGATCGCCTTCTCGTCCGCGCCCTTCGAAACGCCCAATATGGAATATGGATCGGCCATTCTGGTCCCTGTGAATCAATTCTCTGTATTAGATTGGCATTACAGCGCCCCGAGTCAACTCGGACCGGGAGGCTTTTCCAAGCAATATCCGGCAAATGGACGCAACAATTCCGGTAATCAATGGCAATCGCGCTGCGCTTCCCCCTTCCTTGAAGGCGCAGTCTAGCCTATCGGGGCAATATGGAAAGCCAAGACCCCTATTCGATCTTCGATGCCTGGTATGCAGAGGCGCGTGCCAGCGAGCCCAATGACAGCAACGCAATGGCGCTCGCCACCGCGAATGCCGCAGGCGCGCCGTCGGTCCGCATGGTGCTGCTGAAAGGGCACGGGCCCGACGCCGACGGCAAGGGTGGATTCATTTTCTACACCAATATGGAAAGCCGCAAGGGTGTCGAGCTGGAGGAAAACCCGCATGTCGCGCTGCTTTTCCACTGGAAGTCGCTGCGCCGCCAGATCCGGATCGAAGGCCCGGTAAGCCGTGTTTCAGAGGCCACCGCCGACGCCTATTTTGCCTCGCGCCCGCGCGACTCGCAACTCGGTGCCTGGGCCTCCGATCAGTCGCGTCCGCTCGACACGAGCCAAACCTTCGAGGCGCGCTTCATCGAGGCCAAAACGCGCTTCGAGGGGCAGGATGTCCCCCGCCCGCCGCATTGGGGGGGCAGCATCGTCAACCCGACGCGCATCGAATTCTGGCTGGATCGCGAGTTCCGCCTGCACGAACGCTGGATTTTCGATCGCGACGGCGATGGCTGGCGCAAGCAGATGCTGTATCCCTGATTCCAATGGGGCTGCAACACAACCACCACCACCATGCCCACGGGGCGATGACGGCGAAGGCCGCCATCGCCAGCGTTGCGATGGCATTGTTTCTGACCGCGCTCAAAAGCTGGGCCGCATTCGAAACCGGCTCGGTCGCACTGCTGGGCTCGCTCGCCGATACCGGCTTTGATCTGCTCGCCTCGCTTCTGACGCTGTTCAGCGTGCGCTACGCGGCGCTTCCGGCCGACGACGACCATCGCTTCGGCCATGGCAAGGCAGAGGCATTGTCTGCGCTCGTGCAGGTGATGCTGGTGACGGTTTCGGCGCTGTTCATTGGCTGGCGCGCCATCGTCCGCTTTGGCGACGGCGCACCGACCGCGCATCCTGAAATGGGGATCGGCGTCTCGCTGGTCGCCATCGCCGCGACGCTCGGCTTGCTCGCCTATCAGCGGCATGTGATCAAAAAAACCGGATCGGTCGCGATCCATGGCGATCATCTGCACTATCAGGGCGATCTGCTGCTCAACATCGCCGTCATCATCGCGCTGGGGCTTGATGCCTTTCTGAATGTGCGCGGGGCCGATCCGCTGTTCGGTATCGCGATCGCCTTGTGGCTGTTATGGGGTGCGTGGCGCGCGGCAAATCTTGCGCTCGACCAGCTTCTCGACCGTGAATGGCCCCTGGAGAAGCGCCAGCGCTTCATCGAAATCGCAACCCGTCATCCCGAAGCCAAGGGCATCCACGACATGCGGACCCGATCGGCAGGTGCGCATGATTTCTGCCAGTTCCATGTCTGGGTCGACCCCGAGATGACGGTGCTGCAGGCGCATGAAGTGATGGACCAGATCGAAGCCGAGCTGATGCGCGAATTTCCGGGGGTCGAGGTGCTGATCCACCCCGATCCGGAAGGGCATAAGGACGAACTGGGCTATATCCCGAGCGAAACTGTCGAGCATCAGGAGCACGACCATGAGCACCACCACTAGAGCCTTCAAGCAGGTCGACGTATTCACCGCCGACGCGCTCAAGGGCAATCCGGTGGCGGTCATCCTCGATGCCGAAGGTTTGACGGCGGCCGACATGCAGGCGATTGCCAGCTGGACCAACCTGTCCGAAACCACTTTCGTCATCCCTGCCACCGACGGGCAAGCAGATTATGCGGTGCGGATATTCACGCCCAAAAGCGAATTGCCCTTTGCCGGGCATCCGACGCTGGGCACGGCGCATGCGGTGATCGAGGCGGGGCTTGCAACGCCCAGCGATGGCACATTGGTGCAGCAGTGCGCGGTCGGGCTGGTAGAAGTCAGCGTTGCCGGCACCGGACTTTCCTTCCGCTTGCCGCGCTATGCATTCGAAGAGGCGCCCGAACCCGAAAGGCTGGTTGCCGCGCTCGGCGACGCTGCCATTGTCGGCGCTCCCCGGATCGTCGATGTCGGCCCGCGCTGGGTCATCGTCCAGCTATCATCGGCGGCAGCGGTCGAGCGGTTGCAGCCCGATCTCCCCGCGCTTGCCGATTATGATCGCGCTTATGCCACGACCGGGCTGACCGTCTTTGGGGAACGCGCCGATGGCGGGATTGTGGTGCGCAGCTTTGCCCCCGCCGATGGCGTTCCCGAAGACCCGGTCTGCGGCAGCGGCAATGGCGCGGTCGCGGCCTACCGCCTCAAATCCGGGCAGATTGCAGCGGGCAGCGCCTACACCGCCAGCCAGGGCCGACAGGTCGGCCGCGACGGCCATGTCCGCGTGGCGATAGTGGGCGATGCCGTCCATGTCGGTGGCGACTGCGTCACCGTGGTGGACGGCACCTTCCGGATTTGAAGGCTTAAGCCAGCGTAACCGACTGGATCATACCGGGTTCGCGCGGCGGTTCGCCCTTGGGCAGGGCATCGACATTTTCCATGCCTTCGATCACATTGCCCCAGACGGTATATTGGCGGTCGAGGAAGGTCGCGTCGTCGAAGACGATGAAGAACTGGCTGTTCGCGCTGTTCGGGTCCATCGTCCGCGCCATCGAACAGGCGCCGCGCACATGCGGTTCGTCGTTGAATTCCTGCGGCAGATTGGGCTTTGAGGAACCGCCGGTGCCGGTGCCGTGGGGGCAGCCGCCCTGCGCCATGAAGCCATCGATCACGCGGTGGAACTTGACCCCGTCGTAAAAGCCTTCGCTTGCCAGTTCGGTGATGCGCGCGACATGCTTTGGCGCAAGATCGGGGCGCAGCTTGATCACAACATCGCCGGTCGACAGGTGCAGGGTGAGCGTTTCGGCCATCTGGGGAATCCTTTTCGTTGAAACTTTGCCGCCGCAATAGGCCGCAAGCGCCAAAAGTAAATTGCAATTTCGCCCGCGCGGCGTAGGAGGGGCGCGGTCGCAGCAGCATAGCAGCAAAGGGGGGGACGATGACTGCCGAATCCGATCCTGACTTCCCCCCGGTCGAAACGGCAGATGCCGCTACCGAAACGCTCGATGAGGACAATCGCCTGAAGGCCGACTTTGTTCGCCTCGTTCTCGAAGCGGTCGAGGCGGGCGACGCGGAAGAGGCCTATCGCCTCGCGCAGCCGCTGCATGCCGCCGACATAGCCGACCTGTTCGAGCTGACCCCGCGCGAGGACCGTGCCGGGCTTGCCGTCGCGCTGGGTGATTTGTTGAGCGCCGATGTGCTCGCCGAAATCAACGACTGGGTGCGTGACGATATCGTCGATGCCCTGCCTGCTGCGCAGATCGCCGATCTGGCCGAGCAGATGGAGACTGACGACGCGGTTGCGATGATCGAGGATATGGAGGAGGACGAGCAGCAGGCCGTTCTCGCCGAACTCGATCCCGAAGACCGCGCGGTCATCGAGGATGCGCTTTCCTATCCGGAGGAATCTGCCGGTCGTATCATGCAGCGCGAACTGGTCGCGGTGCCGGAACATATCACCGTCGGCCAGCTGATCGACTATCTGCGCGAAAACCAGGATCTGACGACCGAATTCTGGGAAATCTTCGTCGTCGATCCGGCGCACCGCCCGATTGGCACATGCCAGCTGAGCTGGATCATGCGCACGCCGCGCAACATTTCAATCTCCGATGTGATGAAGCGTGAGCAGACGCTGATCCCGGTCGATATGGACCAGGAAGAAGTGGCGCTGCGCTTCCAGAAATATGCGCTGATTTCCGCCGCCGTGGTCGACGATGCCGGGCGGCTCGTGGGCGTCATCACCGCCGACGATGTCGTCCATATCGTGCAGGAAGAGGCGGGCGAGGATATCTTGCGCCTGTCGGGTGCGGGCGAAGGCGATATCAACGAACCGATCGCCGACAGCTACAAGGCGCGCGTCCGCTGGCTGATTGCCAATCTGGGCACGGCGATGGTCGCAAGCTTCATCATCGCGCAGTTCGGCGCGGCGATCGAAACGATGGTGGCGCTGGCGATCCTGATGCCGATTGTCGCCTCGATCGGCGGCAATGCAGGCACGCAGACGCTGGCGGTGACGGTGCGCGCGCTGGCCACCAACCAGCTGACCCAATCGAACACGGTGCGCT
The DNA here is from genome assembly GCA_020847445.1 of Sphingomonadaceae bacterium. Taxonomy (GTDB): domain Bacteria; phylum Pseudomonadota; class Alphaproteobacteria; order Sphingomonadales; family Sphingomonadaceae; genus Sphingorhabdus_B. The sequence goes on from JADLBY010000189.1 coordinate 14,850, forward strand.
CGATCTGGCGCGAGGTGCGGGTAGCCATCCTGATCGGGGCGACCGTTGCCGTTATCGCCGGGCTTGGTGCCGGGCTGATCTTTTCGAACTGGATCCTCGGCGGGGTGATCGCGGCGGCCATATTGTTCAACATCCTGATCGCCGGGCTGTCGGGTGTGGCCATTCCCGTTCTGCTCGACCGACTCGATCAGGATCCGGCGGTGTCGAGTTCGATCTTCGTGACGATGATCACCGATTCGATGGGCTTCCTGATCTTTCTCGGGCTTGCGGTATTTGCCGGTCTTGCGGGCTGAGCCTTTGCTCCCCAGATTGCCGCCATGCCGCTGAACATGACCAAGATCGCATTCGGCATCGAAAGCCCCGCGCATCTGCGCGAGCGGCTGGCTGCACGCGCCGAGGCGGGGGAGGTTCGCCTGACCACCCGCTATCTGCCCAAACGGCATGAGGAGATGGCGGGCGGCTCGCTCTACTGGATATTGAACCATATGCTGATCGGGCGCAGCCCGATACGCGGCTTCATGGAAAACGGGCAGGGACGTATCTGGATCAGGCTGCGGCCCGAACTGATCCCCGTCCGCGCGATCCCCAAACGCGCGCATCAGGGCTGGCGCTATCTGGAGGAAAAGGATGCCCCGCCCGATCTGGATATCGAAGGGGCGGACGCCCGCGATGCCATGCCGCCGCAGTTGCTGGGCGAGCTGATGAAAATGGGGCTGGTGTGATTGCATTAACTGCGACACTCGCCTAGCCAGCTACCATATCTGGATCAGGGGGCATGATGACCGACACAGCGAACGAGCCGACACCGCCGCAGGACGATTTCCCCACCCTTTGGGGCAGCCTCGGCTGGGTGGCGCTGTTTCTGGTGCTGCAGATCATTGCAGGCGTGGCGGCATTGGGAATCGCGATTGGCCTTGATCAAAGCGGGCGCAGCGCGATGGAACTGGCACGCGATCTGGGCTTTGTCGCGATGCCGACGGTCCTTTCGCTGATTGCCTCCAGCCTTGTGATGCTCGGGCTGTTCTGGCTGCATCTGGGCAAGGAGGACCGTGCCGCGCGTATCGGCCTGATGCGCTGGAGCCGGTTGAGCCCGTTGCACACGATCCTGCTGGCGGTCGGCCTGATAGCATTGGGCCTGGCCTTCAACTATCTGTACGCCAATTATGTCATTCCCGACATCAAGGTGCAGGAATCGCTGCGCAAGATGTTTGCAGCGCTTCCGGCCACGGGCTTGAACAAGGCCATGCTGTTCATTGCCGTTGCCGGAATTGCGCCACTGCTGGAAGAGTTGCTGTTTCGCGGTTTTGTCCAAAATGCACTGGCAGAAAAGCTGCCGATATGGGGTGCCATCCTTGGGGCGTCGGCGATATTCGCCGCCGTGCATATGGATTACCACGCCTTTCCGGCGCTGATGGCGATGGGTGTGGTGTTCGGTCTGCTATATCACAAGACCGGATCGCTCAGGGTCAATATTGTAGCGCATATGATCAACAATGGTGCAGCGCTGTTGCTGACCTAGTCGCCTGTGCAAATGCTGCGACGACGCCAGCGGCCTTCCTGACGCGATGACGATGCTGCCAACTAAACAGGACAGGCTCTAGCGGTCGGCAATCGCGTTCCACGCCAGGGCAACCGCCTCCACGCCTGCGCGCAATTCCGAAAAGCGTGCCGGATCCGGTTCGGCCAATCGTTGGTCCAGTTCGTTCGACAGCGCCGCATAGAGCCCGTCGAGCGTGAAGGCCAGTTCACCGCCCGACTCAAAATCGAGTCCGGCGCGCAAGGCGATGATGATGCCCCGGGCACGATGCGCCTGTTCGTCGTCGGACAGCGACCGTTCGCGCCCCGCCCGCAGGGTAAGGACATCGATGCACAACAGCAGTTCGTCATAAAGCATCGCAACCAGTATATGCGGCCCGGCGCTTTCGGTCTGGCCCGCCACTGCGAGCGAACGATAATGCGCACTGGCCTTGCTATAGTGCGGGTCGAGCATCGTCTAATTCTCGTTCGACCAGAGCTTGATCTGCTGTTCAAGATAGGCCTGCGTCGCCTTGAACGCACTCAGCTTCGCATCGAGCGACGCATATTGTTTCTCGAGCCGCGCCTGATAGGCATCCTCGCGTGCCTCCATGCGTTCACGGTTTCTGGCAATCGTGCTGGCCTCGGCCTGCAGTGCCTTGTTGAGGCCCTCGATCCATCCGCCGGGGGCGACCGCCGCGTCGCGGATTTCGTCGAGCGCACCTGCAAGGCCAGGGTCGGTCAGGTGGGTGTCGCTTCCGTCGCGCGGCGGGTTGAACAGCGCCTCGACCGCGTCGGGATCGCTGGCAAGCACCGCGTCGAGCCTGGCGGGGTCGAGCATGAGGTTGCCACTGCGGTCGGTCTTGATGCCGATGTCCGACAGGCGGCTGATCCCGGCGTTGCCGGTCAGCGCCTTGCTGGCCAGCGCCGTCAACTGCCGGTCAAGCGCACGCAGATTGCCCGTTCCGCCGACGGTCCGGCGCGCTTCCTTCAGGCTCGTCTGCAGCTGGTTGAACACCGTGACAAAATCGGCGACCGTCTGTTTGAGGGCATCGGCAGGGCGTGTGCTGCCCAGTATGATCGTGGTGCCGACTTCCGCTTTTTTCAGGATCAGCGATACGCCGGGGACGATATCCGAAATGCTGTTGGTCGGACGGTGATAATCGACGCCATCGACGCGGATCATCGCATCGCTTGCAGCCTGTGACCGGGCCAGACCGGATGTCACAAATTCCGCAAGGGCAGGATCGGCACCTGCATCGGCAGTTATGGCAAAGGCTTTGGCGGAGCCGGTCTCGCCCTTCAGTACCAGCCGCACCTGCCCCTGATCGGCGACGATGCTGGCATTTATCCCGCTGCCGCTGGCGTTGATGGCATCGGCCAGGCCGGTCAGGCTGTTATTGGCTGCATCGATCGTGATCGCATGTGCGACCCCCGCCACCGTCAGCGTCAATCCGCCCATGCCGACCGGATCGCCCGCCGAAGCAACAAGCCCGCTATGCGTTGTCTGCGCGCGCGCCAACTGGCGGATCTCGATGTCTGTTGCCAGCCTGCCCAATTGTGCATGGGGAAGCGCGGTGACCGCAAGCGCGCCATTGTCGGATGTGGTCGGCTGGCTGCCCAGACTGCCGGTTGACACGAGATTGCCGAGCGTGTCTGCAAAGCTGTTCAGATCGGACCGCGCCTGGCCTGCTGTTGATCGACCGCGCGCACGGCGTCGGACAGCGTTTGCGTGAAGGATGTGGCGTCGATCGCCGACTGCGGCGCATCAAGCCCGGCAGCGCGCTGCAAGGCCTGGTTCTGCGACAGGATGGCGGATCGCATCTGCAATAGCCGGTTCTGGTCGATCGGGGTCATATACTGTCCTGGTCTGGTTTCTGGCTGTCAAAGCAATCGCCGTGCCAGCCTGAGAAAATCGGCAAAAAACAGATTGTTATCGCCAGCGCGCGACTGGGCTATCCTTTTGGCTGACAGAAAATCGACACCGCCGATTAAAGCCGTGCCGCGTCGCGCCGTTACAGCTTTCGTGGCCGCTCTGCCCAGAGCAGCAGTCCGGGCCGCAAATCCGGAAAGGAACCAAGATGACTGTAATCAATACCAATGTCAGCGCGCTTCGGGCGCAGAACAGTTCGCGGGTCGCGGGCAACATGCTCGGCACCGCGATGGAGCGTCTGTCGAGTGGCAAGCGCATCAACAGCGCGAAGGACGATGCCGCAGGCCTTGCCATCGCCACCCGCATGGACGCCAAGGTGCGCGGCCTCAACCAGGCGATCCGCAACGCCAATGACGGAATTTCGCTGGCGCAAACCGCCGAAGGGGCCATGGGCGAGATTTCGAACATCCTCGTCCGCATGCGCGAATTGTCGGTTCAGGCCGCCAACGGCACCACGGCAACGTCGGATCGTGCCGCGATCCAGACCGAGGTGACCGCGCTGCTCGGGCAGATCGATGACATCGCCGGTCGTACCGATTTCAACGGCACCAACCTGTTCAATGCCGCAGGCACCTTCAACATCCAGACCGGTGTCGATACCGGCCAGACCGTTTCCATTGCCTTTGTGTCGATGAATGCGACCGGTCTGGGGGTCAATGGCGTCGACATGTCGACCACGGTCGGGGCCTCGGCTGCGATGGCGGGAATCAGCACTGCGATTGACACGGTCGCAACGCAGCGTGCCAATCTGGGCGCGGTCCAGAACCGTCTGGACGCCACGGTGAACAACCTGACCTCGACGGCGACCAACCTGTCCGAATCGAAATCGCGCATCGCCGATGCCGATTTCTCCGCCGAGTCGACCAAGCTGGCGGCTGCCCAAATACTGTCGCAGGCCTCGACCGCGATGCTGGCACAGGCAAACCAGAGCCAGCAGGGTGTGCTCAACCTGCTGCGTTGATGACGAGCCCACAGGGCTTCGCCATCTGGTCCAGCGAAGCCCATAAGCGACACCCCGGCGGCGCGAACCGCCGGGGTGTTATTGCCTTTGACGCGCGCACAAGCAGACTATTGACCACGCTGTTGCGCCTATCTATAGCCCCGCTCCTGTCGCGCGCTTGGGAAAGCGCCAACGGCCGGAATGGCGGAGTAGCTCAGGTGGTTAGAGCAGCGGAATCATAATCCGCGTGTCGGGGGTTCGAGTCCCTCCTCCGCTACCATTCAAGTCATTTATCGCTTTGTTTTCAA
>JADLBY010000190.1 GCA_020847445.1 Sphingomonadaceae bacterium
ACGAACTCGATGCGCTGTTACCTCCCCTCCCCTTCAGGGGAGGGGCCGGGGGTGGGGCTGATCCGTTGGCCACCGCCTCGCCGCCCCACCCCAACCCCTCCCCTAAAGGGGAGGGGCTTGAGGTTCTGCTCGGCGACATGATTCTGGGCCATGGCGTGTGCAGGGCAGAGGCGGAGGAAAAGGCCATAACGCTTGCGCGCCATGTCAGCCATCTGATCGTCCACGGAACGCTGCATCTTCTGGGGCTCGACCATATCGACGATGCAGAGGCGGTGCATATGGAATCGCTCGAGGTAAAAGCGCTTGCATCGCTTGGCATCGCCAATCCATATAGCGACCATTGAAAACAGCCGGAGGCAGCATAGCCAATCCCATGACGGAGGGCGAGAGTAGTAATGGTTTGCGTCCGCGCAAGGACGACACCGAAGAAGGCCGAATATGGCAGCGCATGAAATCGCTGCTGTTCGGACGCAATCATGAACCGACGCTGCGTGCGCAGCTCGAAGAAAAAATCGCCGAACATGAGGAAGATGTAGAGGAAGGCGAAGCGCCCGACACCGAAGGTGATCTTTCCGCCATCGAGCGCGAAATGCTGCGCAACCTGCTCCATTTTTCGGAACATCGCGTCGACGATGTCATGGTGCCGCGCGCCGACATATTGGGCATCAGGGACGATGCCAGCTTTGACGAAGCCGTCGCCGCCTTTGCCGAGCATGGCCATAGCCGTATGCCGGTCTATAAGGACACGCTCGATAACATCACCGGCATGATCCATGTGAAGGATATCTTCGCGGTGCTCGCCGAGGGCAAGGAGGCGCCAGACAGTCTGGAGGCTTTCATCCGCCAGCCGCGCTTTGTGCCGCAGAGCATGGGGGTGATGGAGCTGCTCGACGAGATGCGCCGCACGCGCACCCACCTCGCCATCGTCATCGACGAATATTCGGGCACCGAAGGCCTTGTGACGATCGAGGATCTGGTCGAGGAAATCGTCGGCGAGATCGAGGACGAACATGACGACGAGCCCGAAGCGCTGTTCGTCGAAAACATGCCGGGCGTCTGGGATGCCGACGCCCGTACCGAGCTGGACGATCTGGCCGACGCGCTCGACGCCAAGCTGGCCGACGTCGACGAGGATGTCGACACGATCGGTGGCCTCGCCTTTGTGCTGGCGGGGCAAGTGCCGGACGTTGGTGATATGCTGGTTCATCCGGAAAGCGGGTGGAAGATCGAGATTGTCGCTGGCGACGACCGCCGCGTCACCCGGGTGCGCCTGCACCGGCCGGAGATATTGGGCGAGGCTGCAGGCTAGTCCGGCAGGCTTTCGAGCAACTGCCGCGCCCGCCCGCGCCAGTTCACTGCCAGCACCTCCATGTCCGCCAGTTCGCGCAATGCGGCCTTTGCCCCGTCGATGCGGTGCATGCCGCCGATCAATAGCTGAAACACGCGCTCGACGGTCCAGCCATGGCGGGGGCGTTCGACCTGTTCGATGCCGTCATCGGCACTTATCAGCCCTTCCTCGATCACCCTGAAATAATATCCGCTGCGCCCTGTCTGGATGACGGCGGCCAGCATGCCCTTCACACCGAAATGATGGTCGATTTTCCAGCAGGGCTGCCGGCCCTGACTGATCTCGACCAGTGCGGTGCCGATGCGGAAACGGTCGCCGATCCGCACGCGATCCTCGGTCATTGCCAAAGCCGAGATGTTTTCGCCAAAGCCGCCCAACCGGCCGAGATGGGGGTGCGGCTCGCGCCCCGCGCGCGCAAAGTCCGCCTGCCACAGCGGATAATGTTCGCCCGGATAGAAATGCACCGCCTTGTCGGCCCCGCCATGGACCGACGGATCGCCCACCTGATCGCCTGCAAAGCCGGTGAAGGTCAGGCGGACTGCGTGCTCCGCCGGGATGCGCGAACCGATCGAACTGGCTTCGCCATCGCCTCTGAACGCAACCGGTGTGCCAACCAATAACGCGTCGATGCTCGTCCTGATCATGGCCAAGCTTAACCCGGCCAGCGCGGCTTGGCCATTGGCAATCGCGTCACCGCTGGCTAATAGGCTGTCGATGCAGATGGTGGACCTTCGCATTGCCCTGTTCAGCGGCAATTACAATTATGTGCGCGATGGCGCCAATCAGGCGCTGAACCGGCTGGTGGGCTATTTGCTGCGACAGGGCGCGCAGGTGCGTGTCTATTCGCCCACCGTTGCCGAACCCGCCTTTCCGCCCACCGGCGATCTGGTCAGCGTGCCGTCAATGGCCATCCCCAACCGCCCCGAATATCGCATCCCGCTGGCGCTGTCGGGCGCGGTCAGGCGCGATCTGGAGGCCTTTGCCCCCAATGTCGTCCATATCTCCAGCCCCGATCGGGTCGCGCGCAAGGCGGTGAAATGGGCGCGGCGGCGCAACCTGCCCGTGCTTGGATCGGTGCACACACGGTTCGAAACCTATTTCCGCTATTACAATATGTCGTTCCTCGAACCGCTGGTCGAGGCCTGGTTGCGCACGCTGTATCGCAAATGCGATGCGCTGGTCGCGCCGTCGGAATCGATGGCACAGGTGCTGCGGCAGCAGCGGATGAACTATGATATCGACATCTGGTCGCGCGGCGTCGATCGGGAGATTTTCCATGCAGGCCGCCGGGACATGGCGTGGCGCCAAAGCCTGGGCATCGAAGACGATTTGCCGGTCATCGGCTTTCTGGGCCGTCTGGTCATGGAAAAGGGCCTCGACGTCTTTTCCGATACGGTCGATCAGCTTTGCCGCCGCAATGTCAGGCACAAGGTCCTGGTCATCGGCGAAGGCCCCGCCCGCGGATGGTTCGAGAGCCGCCTGCCCGGCGCCGCCTTTGTCGGCTTTCAGGGCGGTGCCGACCTTGCCCGCGCGGTTGCCAGCATGGATATGCTGTTCAACCCCAGCGTCACCGAAACCTTCGGCAATGTCACGCTCGAGGCCATGGCCTGCGGCCTTCCCGTGGTTGCCGCCAAGGCCACCGGCAGCCAGAGCCTTGTCGACGACAACCGCTCGGGTCGCCTGATCACCCCCGGCGCGATCGCGCAGTTCGCCGAGGCGCTGCGTAGCTATTGCGAAAACCCCGCGCTGCGCATCGAACATGGCAAGGCCGGAGAAGACCGCAGCCTCGACTATAGCTGGGATGCAATCAACCAGACCGTCGCCGACACCTATATCCGCCTGATCCGGCAGCGCATGGTGAAGACATGATGTCACCCAACGCACCAACGGCACGACGCGGATCGCTTTGATGGCATCTGGCGGGCATGACGTCGAACGACTGATAACCGCCACGATGGATTGTGGCTTTGCCATTCACCGTGCACTTGGCCCTGGGCTTCTTGAATCGGCTTACGAGATATTGCTGGCGGCAGCGCTTGCCAAGCGTGGCCTTCGGGTTCAGCGTCAGGTTGCTACACCATTGTCGTTCGAAGATGTGACGATCGAAGATGTATATAAAATCGACCTTCTGGTGGAAGGCCTGCTCATTGTGGAACTCAAATCCGTCGAGCGCCTCGCGTCCGTACATCGCAAGCAACTCCTCACTTATCTGCGGATCACCGGTCACCCTGTCGGCTTGCTAATGAATTTTGGCGAAGCCATGCTGAAAAACGGAATCCACCGCGTTATCAACGACCGGAGCGATTATATTGCACCTAAAATTGGCAGAGCAACATATCATGAATAAGCGGCGGTCGTTGGTGCGTAGGGTGACATGAAAAATGGCTGACCTTTTCGCATCCGCTGACCCTGCCCCCCCGGCAAACGCACCGCTCGCCGACCGCATTCGCCCGCAATCGCTGGCCGATGTCGTCGGACAGGAACATCTGACCGGCCCCGATGGGGCGATCGGGCGGATGGTGGCGGCGGGTCGGTTGTCGTCGATGATATTGTGGGGCCCGCCGGGAACGGGAAAAACCAGTATCGCGCGTCTGCTCGCCGATGCCGTGGGAATGCACTATATGGCGGTGTCGGCGGTATTCTCCGGGGTTGCCGACCTGAAGAGGGCCTTTGCCGAGGCCGAACAGGTTGCGCGCACCGGCAAGGCGACACTGCTGTTCGTCGACGAGATCCACCGCTTCAATCGCGCGCAACAGGATGGATTTCTGCCCTTTGTCGAAAGGGGAATCGTGACGCTGGTCGGTGCGACCACCGAAAATCCCAGTTTCGAACTCAATGCCGCCTTGCTCAGCCGCGCACAGGTGCTGGTGCTCAGGCGTCTGGACGACATGGCTTTGGGCCAGTTGCTCGACCGGGCCGAAGCGCTGCAAGGCGAGGCGCTGCCGCTGACCGACGATGCCCGCACTGCCCTGATCACCAGCGCCGATGGCGACGGGCGCTTCCTGCTCAACCAGGCCGAGACGCTGTTTGCCATCGCCCCGCCCGATGCACCGCTCGATCCGCAGGCGATGGCCGCCCTGCTCCATCGGCGTATGCCGGTGTATGACAAGGATCGCGAGGGCCATTACAACCTGATTTCCGCGCTGCACAAATCGATGCGCGGTTCGGACCCGCAGGCAGCGCTTTACTGGCTGGCGCGGATGCTGGTCGCGGGTGAGGAGCCGCTCTACGTGCTGCGCCGGATCACCCGCTTTGCGGTCGAGGATGTCGGCCTTGCCGATCCGCGTGCGCTTGAACAGTGCATCGCCGCCAAGGACGCCTATGAATTTCTGGGCTCGCCCGAGGGCGAACTGGCGATCGTGCAGGCCTGCCTCTATTGCGCGACCGCGCCCAAATCGAACGCCGCCTACAAGGCGCAGAAGGCGGCATGGAAACTGGCGAAGGAAACCGGTTCGCTGATGCCCCCCGCCAATATCCTGAATGCGCCGACCAGGTTGATGAAGGATATCGGCTATGGAAAGGGCTATGCCTATGATCATGATGCCGAGGAGGGCTTTTCAGGCGCCAATTACTGGCCCGACGCCATGCAGCCGACCGAGCTGTATCGCCCCGTGCAACGCGGGCTGGAGGCAAAGATTGCCGAACGCCTTGCTTACTGGAACGGCTTGCGCATGCAGAAGGGGATGACATGAGCTATCGCGCGGCGGTCTGCACGGCATTGACCGGACCCGACAGCATCCGCATCGAATCCCGCGCGCGCGCGCCGCTCAACTCCGGAGAGGTGCGGGTCGCGGTAAAGGCGGCAGGGCTCAATTTCCCCGACCTGCTGATGACCTATGGCAAATACCAGTTCCGGCCCGATCCGCCCTTTGTGCCCGGCATGGAATTTTCGGGCGAAGTGGTGGAGATCGCCGCAGATGTGACCAGTTGCAAACCGGGCGATGCCGTGATGGGCGGCGGCAAAGGCGATTGCATCGCCGAAGAGGCGGTGGTTCCCGCCGCCGCGCTCGTCGCCAGGCCCGACGCCCTGTCGTGGGAAGAAGCCGCCTGCTGGCGGGCGGGCGGGGTCACCGCCTGGCACGCGCTGCACGACAAGGCCGCACTCAAGGCGGGCGAAACATTGCTGGTACTCGGCGCCGCCGGTGGTGTCGGGATGGCGGCGGTGTCGCTTGGCCGACATATCGGCGCGACCGTGATCGGCACCGGATCCAGCGAGGCAAAGCGCGCGGCCATCCTTGCGGCGGGCGCCGACCATGTGCTTGACCCCGCTGACCCCGACCTCGCCGCCAGCGTCAAGGCGTTGACGGGCGGCGCGGGCTGCGATGTCGTCTTCGATCCCGTCGGCGGAGATCTTTCAATCACCGCCACCCGCGCCATCGGCTGGGGCGGGCGGTTCCTGATTGTCGGCTTTGCCAGCGGAACCCCGCCGCGCTTTCCCGCCAATCATGCGCTGATCAAGGGCTATAGCCTGATCGGGCTGCGCGCGGGCGAAGCCAACCGTCGCGATCCGGAGCTGCAAGGCCGCACCACGATCGAGCTGCTCAAGCTGGCTGCCAAAGGGGTAATGCGCCCGCATATTTCACACCGCCTGCCACTCGAAAACACGCACGACGCGCTGCGCATTCTCGAACGGCGCGAGGCGATCGGGCGGATTGCCATATCGACGCCGGGCTGAAAAAGCCGAGTCAAATCATTGCTTTGACTCGCAAAAATGCTGCGCAGCATGCAGGGCAGCAAAAATTTGCCAGAGTCTTGATTCTATGGTAGATTCCACTCGCTTCTAGACCCTTGTGGTCGCAATTTGGGGGGAGCGGAAATGGATAGTTTTCAGATCGCGGGCTACGCTTTCGACAAGGTTCTTTTCATGGATTGGGCGGAGAAGATATTCTTCGCCCTTGTTATTTTGGGGATCACCTGGGCGCTGGCAAAAGCGGCCAAATGGACCTTCGCCAAAATGGTGGACCAGATACCCTTTCTGCAGCGCGGAACATCAAGCGGCGAAAGCGTCGGCATGGCGCTCGGCAAAATCGTGTCGCTGCTGGTCTGGCTGCTCGGCCTGCTCGCCGTTTTGCAGCAACTGGGCTTCGACAGCGTGATTACGCCCGTGCAGGGGCTTCTCAGCAATTTTATCGGCTATCTCGACAATGTCGTCTTCGCCGCCGCCATCTTCTTCATCGGATCGATGATTGCCGGTATTGCCCGCGATCTGGTTGAAACCGCGCTGGGTGCGGTCGATTTCGACAAATGGGCGAACAAGGGCGGGGTCGAGGCGATCACCGGCAATAATGCGATTACCAAGACCATCAGCACCATTGTCTATGTGCTGGTGATCATTCCGGTCGCGATTGCCGCGCTGCAGATGCTGGAAATCTCGGCGATTACCGAACCGGCCATGAACCTGCTCAACATGGTGTTCAAGGCCATCCCGCTGATCATCGGTGCCTGTCTGCTGCTCGGCATCGGCTTTGTCATTTCGCGCTGGATTGCTTCGCTGATCCGCGATTTGCTGCCCAGCCTGGGTGCAGACCGCGCGATTAACGAACTGGGCATCCTGCCCGAAGGCCGCAGCGCATCCGGCGTGATTGCAACCATCACCACCATCGCGATCATGATCTTCTTTGCGATCGCAGCCACCAACATGCTGGGCTTCCCGCAACTGACCAACATCCTTGAAACGGTGCTGGGACAGGCGGGCAATGTCGTGTTCGGCGCAGTCCTGATCGCGCTGGGCGTGCTGATTGCGAATATCCTGCGCAACCTAATCGCCGATGCGACCGGGCCGGGAATCGCATCGAACGTGACCTATTGGATCACGACCGGCCTGTTTGTCTTCATCGGGCTGAAACAGATGCAGATTGGCGGAATGATCGTCGACTATGCCTTTGGCGCGCTGGCCATCGGCGCGGCGGTTGCCTTCGCGCTCGCCTTCGGCCTTGGCGGCCGTGATGCGGCGGCGCGGGTGCTCACCGACCTGCGGGTTCCGGCCGCTCCGGTGGCCAGGAAGCCGGTCGCCTCGCTTGCGCCCAAGACCGTCAAGCGCGCACCGGCCCGCAAGGCGACTGCCAAGAAATAAGCTGCCTTTACCGAAGCAGCAATTGGGGCGGGGGAAACTCCGCCCCCTTTTATTTGCGCCGACAGCAGGGCATAGCCAGGCGCATGCGCGCCTTTTCCCGCTTTGCCTGTATCGACTGGTCCGGCGCAGTGGGGGAATTTCCGCCCGGGCTGGCGCTGGCCGAAATCGGGCAATCGGACCCGCCCCGGCTGATCGGGCCGCAACGGCGATGGTCGCGGCAGGCGATACTGGACTGGTTGCACGATGTGGCGGACGCGCAGGACGACATGCTGATCGGTTTCGATCTGTCGCTGGGCTTTCCGTTCCTCGACCATGGCTGTTATTTCCCCGGATGGGCCGACAGCCCCGCCGACGCCCGCGCGTTGTGGGCATTGATTGACGGTCTTTGCACCGCCGACCGCCATCTGGCCGCAGGCACCTTTCTTGTCCATCCCGAAGCGCGCCGCCATTTCCGCCATGCCGGGGGCGATGTGGGCGATCTGTTCGAAGGCGGCATCGGGCGGCTGCGCGTGGTCGAAAGCCACCAGCGCGCCACGAAGCACGCCAATAGCTGGAGTTGCTTCAATCTGGTCGGTGCGGGCCAGGTGGGCAAAAGTTCGCTGACCGGGATGCGCATGATGCACCGGCTGGGCGGGCGTATCCCGGTCTGGCCGTTCGATCCAGTGCCCGAAAAGGGGCCGCTCATTATCGAAATCTACACCAGCATGGCCGCGCGTGCCGCAGGCCTGCCCGCCAACACCAGCAAGATCCGCGATGCCGACAGCCTGACCACCGCGCTGGCGGCCTTTGCCGCGCCCGCCCCCGCCTTGCCGCACCGGCTCGACGACCATGCCACCGACGCGCTCCTTACCGTGGCCTGGCTGCGCGCGGCCAGCCGGGATGCCGAACTATGGAACCCCAAACTTCTGACCCCGGACATTGCCCAAAGAGAAGGCTGGACCTTTGGGGTGCGTTGACGCTAAAGGGCCAGCCATTGGTGCGCCGGCTTAGCTCAGTTGGTAGAGCACCTGATTTGTAATCAGGGGGCCACGGGTTCGAATCCTGTAGCCGGCACCATATTTCCCGGAAACGCCATTCCCGTTTTTCGCCGCCCCGCCAGCCCGTGGCAAATCTTCTGCTTGTCGGCATCCGCCAACGGGGCGGGTTCGAATCCTGTAGCCGGCACCATTTTTCAAGGGTTTAGCGCCATCTCTAGAATCGCGAGCCGGAAAAATGCGGAACAAAGCGGCATTTCGCGGCACAGTAATGGCACAATTTGCGGCACAGTGATTTTGGAGGAAACGCCCATATCGACGCAGGCAGTGGTGCACCCGACAGGATTCGAACCTGTGGCCCCCAGATTAGGAATCTGATGCTCTATCCTGCTGAGCTACGGGTGCGCCGCCGCAGGCTTTAGCCGCGCTGCGCAGAGGCGTCAATTTTTGGCTTCGGGCGGGACAAAGGGCAAGGGCAGCGGTGCGACCGCGATGCCTTCGTCATGCAGTTCGCGCGCGTCGTCGATGGTGGTGCTGCCATGGATCGTGCGGTCGGGCGCATCGCCATAATGGATGGCGCGCGCCTCGTCGGCAAAGCGGTCCCCCACCCAATCGGATTTTTCGAGCATTTTGGACTGCATTTCGGCGATCCGGCCGATCATCTCCACCATCTCTGCGGGCATTTCCGGCATATTTGCCACCGCAACCGATTCTTCGCCATCGGCGCTGCGCCGCGCCGTCGAAGCCTGATTGCCCTTGCGGCCGACATTGGGGGCCATCACCGCCTTGTCGACTGCGACATCGCCGCACACCGGGCACGACAGCAAGCCGCCAAGCTTCTGCTGTTCAAAATCATCCGAACTGCCAAACCAGCCTTCGAAGCGGTGCGCACCCGCCCTGCAAACCAGATCGAACGCAATCATGCGATCAATGGCCTGCCAGCATCAGATCGAGCTTGCCCGCGCTTTCCAGCGCCACCAGATCGTCACAGCCGCCGACATGATATCCGTTGATGAAAATCTGCGGCACCGTCGTCCGCCCATTGGCACGCGCCAGCATGTCATCGCGCGCGGCGCCGCCACTGGCATCGCGTTCGGTATAGGCTACGCCCTTGGAATCCAGCAGTGCCTTTGCCCGATAGCAGAAGGGGCAGGCAAATTTGGTGAAGATTTCGACATTCGCGCTCATGGCTGACACATGGGAAGCTGCCGCCCGCTAGTCAAGAGAGGGCATGATCCGGTGACACCTGTTCCAGCGCGTCGGGCAGCACACGTGCCCAGCAGAATATGGTCACGCTCGCTGCACCCGCCTTTCGCAGCGTCTTCACACAGGCATCGGCGGTCGCGCCGCTGGTATAAACATCGTCGACCAGGATCAGGGCACGGTTGGCGATCCGGCCGCGCTGCCGTTCGTTGATGGCAAAGACGCCGCTGACCATCGCCGCCCGTTCCCGCGCCGTCAGCCCACCCAGGGGGCGTGTGCGTCGCGTGCGCAGCAGCATATCCGGGCAATGGTCGCACCCCGACAGTCTGGCGAGTTCGGCCGCAATCAGCGCGGACTGGTTGTAGCGGCGATACCAAAGCCGGGTCCAGTGCAGCGGAACCGGCACGATCAGCGCGCCTTGGGGGATCGATCCGATGTGCCGCCGCAGCGTCGCGGCAATCAGCCGCGCAAGGCCGATCTTGCCGCCATGCTTCAGTTTGAGGGCAATCTCACGCGATATGTCGCCATAGGCAACCGCAGCCTTGATGCCTGCATGGCGCGGCGGCTGGACAAGGCAGGCCGCACATTGCGCAGCATGATCTGCGGCAAAAGGCAAAGGCAGATCACAGGTCGCGCAACAGGGTTGCGACAGCAGGTGCAGCTGCTGCCAGCAGCCCGGGCAAAACTGGTCCTGCGCGGGGGTGATCTGGCCGCAACCGGGGCAACGCGGCGGCAGGGCAAAATCGGCAAGGATTTTCAGCGGATAGGTCAACGCCTGCATATCGCCCTTGTCGGATATTATTGCACACGGCACAAGCGCGGCATGGACCAACCCTCGCCGCCCGAAATATTCGACCGTCGCCGCCGTCGCGCGCTGCAATTGCGCGCGGCACAGCGGAGCGTGGCGACACATTTCCTTTGGGCGCTATTGGCCGAGGATATTGCAGACCGGCTGGCCTGCACCACGCGCAATTTCGATAAATGCCTGCTTGTCGGGCCGCTGGCACCCCAGGCCGCCACGATCGTCGGCACCAAGGCGGCAACCGTGGAAACAATCGCCGTTGCCGACGAGGACCGGCTGAATCCCGAACCCGGCAGTTACGACCTGATCATCGCTGCCGGGGCGCTGGACAGCGTCAACGACCTGCCGGGCGCATTGGTGCAGTTTCGCCGCGCGCTTCGCCCCGACGGCCTGTTTCTGGGCGCGATGTTCGGCGCAGGAACGCTCGCCAGCCTGAAAAAGGCGATGATGGTCGCCGATGGCGCTCGCACGATGCCGCATATCCATCCGCAGGTCGAATTGCGGGCTGCAGCCGATCTGCTGGCGCGCACCGGCTATGCCATGCAGGTGGCGGACAGGGCCGGGACGGACGTCCGCTATGGCGACTGGCGGACATTGGTCGCCGACCTGCGCGATGCCGGTGTCGGCAACAGTCTGGCCGGACCGCGAGGCTATATGGGCCGCGCCTATCCGCATCGTCTCGACGCAGCCTGGGCCGTCATGCGCGATGGGTCGGGCAAGGTAAGCGAGCGCTTCGAATTCCTGCACCTCAGCGGCTGGGCCCCCGCGCCTGACCAGCCCAAACCGGCGCGCCGGGGCAGCGCCACCGTCTCTTTGGCGGCGGTGCTCGACAGGTCGGACAGGATTTGATCTGCCTGCAAGCACACGTCGCTTCGAAAGCAACGCCATTTTGACGCCTCAACGCGGATTTGGACAGATTCTGACCCTAATCCTGTAAAATCTTCTCCAGCAAGGCGATCAACGGCAGGTCGGCGGGGGGCATCGGCAGGCTGTGCATCTGATCGAGGCCGAACCATCCCAGCTCCTGCCCCTCCAGCGGCTCAGGCAGGCCCGCCCACGCCCGGCAGACATAGAGCAATAGCAGCAGGTCGCGTTCGCCGATCGACGCGCTGGCAAAGCAGGCAGGCACAAGATCGGCCGGTTCGGCGACGATGGCCAGTTCTTCGGCAAGCTCGCGCGCCAGCGCCGCCTCGGGCTGCTCCCCGGCTTCCAGCTTGCCGCCGGGAAACTCCCAAAGCCCAGCCATTTCGCGGCCTTCCGGGCGTTTTTGCAGCAGAATATGGCCGTCGTCGCGAACCAGCGCGGCGGCCACCACCAGCAATAATGTCGGATTTTTTTTCAACTTCGCTCCGCTTGGAAAGATTTTGTTAACGGGTCTGTGAAAAAACAGGGGGGTCGGAACCCTGACATGAAATGGAACCAGATCATGTTGAAGTTTTTTATGGGCATTGTGAAGTGCCAGAATGGGGCGACGGCAGTGGAATATGGACTGATATTGTCATTGCTCGTGATTGCCATGATGGCAGCACTGGGAAATGTCGCCGGTTCGACGACCAATATGTGGAACGATGTTTCGAACGATATAACCGAAGCATCGGATTGAACGACCACATTAACGAATTGGTAGGAGAGTCGGTTTTATCAGTTCATGGACAGCCAGTTTTCTTGCCGGCTGCCGGGTGAACAAGTTGAACAGGAGACCTGAGATGAAAATGATCAAGAAGCTTTTCAAGAACGAAGAAGGTGCAACCGCCATCGAATACGGCCTGATCGCTGCGCTGATCGCCGTTGCTGCTATCGCAGCCATGTCGAGCCTCGGCAACAATCTGTCGAACACCTTCAACGACGTGAACAACGAACTCGACGGCTAATCGCCGCGGTCGTTGGGTCCGGCAACCGCCGGGCCAACGTTTGAAGAAATGAGGGCGGGAACCGAAAGGTTTCCGCCCTTTTTCTTTTAATTTTTCAGTGGCCCATATTAACCAATTGGCAGCCAATCGCTGCTAGGCCATGCATAGAAGCAGCCAATCTTACCGAGTGCAGCGATACGCCATGAACAAGCCGGTTGAACAAGTGACGATGAACGACGCGCCCGAATCGCAACGCACGAACGGTCGTAACAGCTTGTTGCTGAAGGCAGTTCTGCGCTTCCCCAACAGCGGACAGGAACGTGAAGTGCGCGTTCGCAACCTTTCGTCGGGTGGTTTGATGGCTGAGGCCCCGGTTCAGGCGAGTCGCGGCGAAGTCGTTGAAGTGAACCTGAAAAATCTTGGCTGGGTCACCGGCAAGGTCGCCTGGGTCGCCGAAAGCCGCTTTGGCATCGCCTTTGATTGCCCGGTCGATCCGAAGGCCGCCCGCCAGAATATATCGACGGGCGCGGCCGACGAAAACATGCCGCATTATCTGCGCAAGCTGAACAATCAGGCGCAGGCGCCCAAGCCGCCGCTGCGCCGGATCTGACCCTAGCCGTTCAGGCAGTAGATATCGACCGGAACGGTCAGCGCATCGATAACGCGGCCGACCGGATAGGCCGATTTCTTCCCATCCTCGATCGCCTGTTCCAGCAGCTGCTGCTTTTCGGCACCGCTGATGACGAACATCGTTGTGCGCGCCTCGGCAATCGCCGGTGCGGTCAGGGTAACCCGGTCGACCGGCGCTTCGGGCGGCAAGGGATCGGGACGCACGCCGATGGCACGCACCGATTTCGCCGGATTCATCGCTTCTTCAAGGTCGGCACCGGGAAAAATCGAGGCTGTATGGCCATCGGCGCCCATGCCGAGCCAGACCAGATCGGGTGGCCAGTGCAGATCGGCAAGACGCGCATTGGCCGCACCACCCGCCAGCTTGTAATCCGCCGCTTCGCTGTTCAGCGGCAATACGCGCGCACCTTTGGGCAGGAAAATCTTCGCCAGCATCGCGACATTGGACAGCGGATCGCTGACCGGAACCAGCCGCTCGTCGGTCGGGATGATCGTCACGCCTTTCCAGCGCAGCGGCGCTTCCGCCAGTTTTTCGAGGATCGGTCGGGGCGTGCTGCCGCCGGGAAAGGCGACCAGCGCCTGCCCGCGCGCATCGAGCGCGCTTTCGATGATGAAGGTCACGTCACCGACGACGCCCTCGACAAATTCTTCGGCCGAATCAAATTCCCACCACTCGATTTCTTCGGCCATGTCGCCTTTTCCCCAGAATTATGGCGCGAGCGCTGAAGCCGCGCGTGCCGCAGCCTCTATCGCCGCGACGTCCGGCGTTCCTTTAGCAACAAGCCAGCTTCCGCCAACACATAAAATCTCGGGCACCGCCAGCCAGTCGGCGGCGCTATCCTGCCGGATGCCGCCGGTGGGGCAGAATTTGCACTGGCCAAAGGGGCCGATCAGCGATTTCAGCGCGGGCAAGCCGCCATTGGCCTCTGCCGGGAAGAATTTGAAATGCGTCAGGCCGAGGTCGAGCCCGCGCATGATATCACCGGCATTGGCCACGCCGGGCAGGAAGGGGATTCCCTTTTCCACTGCCGCCGCGCCCAGCCGGTCGGTCAGCCCCGGCGAAACGATGAATTCGCTGCCCGCCGCAATCGCGCTTTCCAACCCGGCAATGTCGACCACCGTTCCCGCGCCGACAATCGCGCCCGGAACCTTCTTCATCTCGCGGATCGCATCGAGCCCGGCTGCGGTGCGCAACGTCACTTCAAGCACACGCAGCCCGCCCGCGACCAGCGCTTCGGCAATGGGCCGGGCATGGGCGACATCGTCGATCACCAGCACGGGGATGACGGGCGCGGTGCGCATGATGGTTTCGATTGCTTTCATTGGGTGTCCTTATCCATGCTGGCGGGCAAAGGCCGCCGCCGCGCCGAACAGCCCCGGCTGCGGGTGGGTGATCAGCTTGACCGGCAGCCCGGCCATCAGGCCTTCAAAGCGCCCCTTGGCGCGGAAGCGTTCGGCAAAGCCCGAACGCAGCAGCGTATCCTTGATCCGCAGGCCAAGCCCGCCTGCGATCACGACCCCGGCAAAGCCGCCCTGCGCAAGCGCGATATCGCCTGCAACGCTGCCGAGCGAAAGGCAGAAGCGGTCGACCGCCGCGGCGGCCAGGCTGTCTTCGCCCGAGGTGCCGAGCGCCCATAATGCCTTGTCGTCGAGCTGCTGGATCGCGCGCCCCTCGATACTGGCGAGCGTTTCGTAAATCTCGACCAGCCCCGGCCCCGAAACCACGCGTTCGGCCGACACACGGCGATGGCGTTTGCGCAGCCGCGCCAGGATCGCATCCTCGATCGCGTCGAGCGGGGCGAAATCGATATGTCCGCCCTCGGTCGCCTGCACATGATAGCCCGAATCGACCCGCAACACATGCGCCACGCCAAGCCCGGTGCCGGGGCCGATGATGCTCACCGTTCCGGTTTCGGCCAAAGGCGCGTCGGGCCCGCACAGATGCACGAAATGTTCGGCCCCCGCCTGCGCCACCGCATGCCCGACCGCCTCGAAATCGTTGACCAGCGTATAGGCATCGACCTTCAGCTTTTCGCCGATCAGCGCCGGGCGGATGATCCACGGATTGTTGGTGAACTTGATCACCTCGGCATTGATCGGCCCGGCAATCGCGATCGCCACCGCCTGCGGGATCGGCGCGTCGAGCATCGCGTCAAACGCCTCCCACGCGGTCTGGAAAGAGGCATGTTCGGCGGTTTTCATCGTCACCGGTTCGCCCAGCGACACCACCTTGCCGCCTGCCACCGTGGCCAGGGCAAAGCGCGCATGGGTGCCGCCGATATCGACCGTTACAATCGACCTCACAGCCCCGCCTCCGAAAGCATCGCCGATCCGCCCCGTTCGGCTTCGTCGGCATGGTGGCGCATGATCGCGAAAAGTTCGCGACCGACGCCGGGGGCTACGGGCGGCTGCCTTGCCGGTTCGCGCGCGGCCCATTCGCCAGCGTCGACCAGCGCCTCAAGACTGCCGCGATTGGCGCACAGGCGGACAATATCGCCGTCGCGCAGCCGGGCGAGCGGGCCGCCCTTGACGGCTTCGGGGCTGATATGGATCGCGGCGGGCACCTTGCCGCTCGCCCCCGACATCCGGCCATCGGTGACGAGCGCAACCCTGAAGCCCTTGTCCTGCAGCACGCCCAAAGCGGGTGTCAGCTTGTGCAATTCGGGCATGCCATTGGCGGCAGGCCCCTGAAAGCGCACCACGACCACAACGTCGCGGTCGAGTTCGCCCGCCTTGAAGGCGGCGAGCACTTCATTCTGGTCGGCAAATACGCGCGCCGGGGCCTCGATCGTCCAGCGCGCTTCATCGACCGCGCTGGTCTTGAAGGTGCCGCGCCCCAGATTGCCCTGCACCAGCCGCATCCCGCCATCGGGGCGGAAGGGATCGGCAACCCCGCGCAGGATCGATTCATCGCCGGACGAGGCCGGAGCGGCATCCCAGACCAGCGTGTCGCCATCGATCCGCGGCTCGCGCGCGCCCGCGCTGAGGCCGCCGCCATAGACGGTCAGGATGTCGTCATGCGCCAGCCCCGCCTCGACCAGCTCGCGGATAACAAAGGGCATGCCGCCTGCTGCCGCGAAATAGTTCACATCGCCCGGGCCATTGGGATAGACCCGCGCGATCAGCGGCACCACCGACGACAGATCGTCCATATCCTGCCAGTCGACAATGATCCCCGCCGCGCGCGCAATCGCGGGCAGATGCAGCACATGGTTGGTCGATCCGCCCGTTGCCAGCAGCCCGACAATCGCGTTCACAATCGCCTTTTCGTCGACGCATTGCCCCAAGGGGCGGTAATCCTCATTTGGCTGATCGTCGCTGGCCCAGCCGATTTCGGTGATCCGGTGCGTCGCCGCGCGCGTCAGTTCCTGCCGCAGCTTCGTACCGGGGTTGCAGAAACTGGAGCCGGGCATGTGGAGGCCCATCATCTCCATCATCATCTGGTTCGAATTGGCGGTGCCGTAAAAGGTGCAGGTGCCCGCGCCATGATAGGAGGCGGCTTCGGCCTCGAGCAGTTCATCACGCCCGACCTTGCCCTCGGCAAACAACTGGCGGACGCGCTGTTTTTCCTTGTTGGCAAGGCCCGACGGCATCGGCCCTGCCGGGATCAGGATCATCGGCAAATGGCCAAAGCGCAGCGCGCCGATCAGCAGGCCGGGGACGATCTTGTCGCACAGCCCCAGCAGCAGCGCGCCTTCGAACATGCCGTGGCTGAGGCCGACGGCGGTGCCCATCGCGATCGTGTCGCGGCTGAACAGCGACAGCTCCATCGACAACTGCCCCTGCGTCACGCCGTCGCACATCGCCGGAACACCGCCCGCGACCTGCGCGGTCGCGCCCCGTTCGCGCGCCCACAGCTTGATCTGTTCGGGATAGCGGCCATAGGGCTGATGCGCCGACAGCATGTCGTTATAGGCGGTGATGATCCCGATATTCATCGCCTTGCCGCCACGGATAGCCGCCTTGTCGTCGCCGCTGGCGGCAAAGCCGTGCGCGAGGTTTCCGCACGACAGCGTTGGCCGGTTCACCCCGGCATCGCGCGCGCGCGCGATTATATCAAGATAGGCAGTGCGCCCCGGCCGCGACCGTTCGATGATGCGGTTGGTGACGGCTTCAACGACGGGGTTCATCGGACAATCTCCTCTCTCCCCTCGCGGGAGAGAAAGACTTGGCTTGGCAACTTGTTGCCTAGCAAGTCTTGTGTGGGGGCTGCACTCCTGGTTGGCGAGCCTGCGGCTCGCGCACCCACACCAACTCTGCCTAGGCAGCAAGCTGCCAAGGCTCCGTATCCTCTCCCGTCAAGGGAGAGGAAGTTCACCAACTCACTCATGCCAGCTCACCCCGTCACGTTCGGCGAGCGCGATCGCCGCGCTCGGGCCCCAACTGCCCGCGCCGTAATTTTTCGGTTTCAGCCCGGCATCGGCCCAAAGCTTGCGGATCGCATCGACCCAGCTCCATTGCGCCTCCACCTCGTCGCGGCGGACGAACAGCGTCTGATCGCCCTCGATCAGGTCGAGCAGCAGCCGTTCATAGGCGATGCGGCGGCGCGATCCGGCAAAGGCAGTGGTCAGCGACAGGTCGAGCGGCACTTCGCGCAATGTTACCCCGCCGCGATCGAGCCCCGGTTCCTTGGCCATCACCAGCAGGCGGACATATTCCTCGGGCTGCAGCCGGATGATGAGGGCGTTGGCCTCCAGTCGCCCGCCGCGGTCGCGGAAAATATTGTGCGGAACCGGCTTGAACTGGATCACGATTTCGCTGCGCCGTTCGGCCAGCCGCTTGCCGGTGCGCAGGTAAAAGGGCACGCCCTGCCAGCGCCAGTTATCGACATAGGCCTTGATCGCGACAAAGGTTTCGGTGTCCGAAAGCTTGCCCAGATCGCTGTCATAGCTTGCGACCGGGGCACCCTTGACCGCGCCGTCCCCATATTGCCCGGTGACGACATCGCCCTCGACCACGCGGCGCAAAGCCCGGAGAACCTTGACCTTTTCGTCACGGATTGCGGTCGAATCGAGATTGGCCGGGGGCTCCATCGCGGTCAGCGCGAGCAGTTGCAGCATATGGTTCTGCACCATGTCGCGCAGCGCACCGGTATCGTCATAGAAACCGGCGCGGCCTTCAAGCCCGACGGTTTCGCTGACGGTGATCTGCACATGTTCGATCGCATTGGCATTCCACAGCGGCTCGAACAGCATGTTGGCAAAGCGCAGCGCCATCAGGTTCTGCACCGTTTCCTTGCCCAGATAATGGTCGATGCGGAAGGTGCGGCTTTCGGGAAAAACCGCATTCACGGCATCGTTGATCGACCGG
Source organism: Sphingomonadaceae bacterium (assembly GCA_020847445.1). Taxonomy (GTDB): domain Bacteria; phylum Pseudomonadota; class Alphaproteobacteria; order Sphingomonadales; family Sphingomonadaceae; genus Sphingorhabdus_B. The sequence continues at coordinate 18,191 of JADLBY010000190.1, forward strand.
CTGGAGGCAAGATCGTTGCCCAGCGGCTTTTCAAGGCCGATGCGGACATTTTCACCGGCCAGCCCCGCCGCGTGCAGCCCCTTGATCGTCGGTTCGAACAGGAAGGGTGCGGTCGACAGAAAGATCGAAAGCCCGCCCGAAATATCGCCAATCTTGTCCGCCAGCGCGGCAAACCCCTCCGGCTTTGAGGCATCGAGCGCCTGATAGCGCAGCCGCGTGAGGAACGCATCGATCTTGCCTTCATCCTTGCGGTCGTCGGGCAGGAATTCGCACAGCGCCGCCTTTGCAAAGGCGCGAAAGCTATCATCGTCATGGTCGCTGCGCGCGGTGCCGAAAATGCGCAAACCGGGCGCGATCAGTTCGTCCGAATGCAGCGCATATAGCGAAGGCAGCAGCATCCGCCGCGACAGATCGCCGGTCGCGCCGAACAGCAACAGGGTCTGGCTATGCTGGCTCATTTAAATCGTCCTCACAGACACGCGGTTTCGCGCGCCTTCGACAACCTTATAGCAGCGAAGTCAAATGGCCAGCAGCAGAAGTCAGCGTTTATTCGTATGTAAGCGCTGCATGGGGTGCGATCCAAAGTGCAGTCGTTCAAACGCAAGACAATGTCACCCCCGACTTGATCGGGGGGCCATGGCCTGAACCGTAAGTTTAAACCTTGACCTCAGACCATGGATCCCCGCTTTCGCGGCGATGACATGTTCGTGAGCAAAAACTACGGTGTCACCACGGCGCGCTGCGCATCCATCCCCATCGAAACCAGTATCGGGTCCGCCGCCTGCCGTTGCTGAAAGTCCGCCTTGCCCGAAAGCCCGCGCCAGCCGCAGGCGATCAGCGCCTGTGCGACCGGGGCGCCCAGGGTCGTTCCGGGGCCGAGCACCACGATGCGATCGGGGCAGAATTCGCGCGCGGCAACCTGCACCGCACGGGTGAAATCATAGGTCCGGTTAATCTGCGCGCCGAGCGTGTAATCGTAGATTGCCTCGCTATCGAAGGCAGCGGGGGACCAGAGCCTGCCGGTGCCATCGACCGCCGGAATCGCGCCCTGGCCGAAATCCGCAACCGGGTTCGCATCCTGCGCCATCGGAACGATATGGTCGAGCAAGGGCGAGTGGAACGCGGCATGATGATTGAGCTTCATCGGGAAACGGTCATCCTTGGGGAGCCGTTCGATCAGCCATTTCATCCCTGCATCGTCGGCGGCGAAAACGATCATCGCGCCCAGCCGGATCGAGACATGAACGGCAATGTCGCTGCGCGCCGCCGCTTCGGCCAGCACAGCCGCCACCACGGCCGCCCTGGCAGGATCGACGCGCCAGTCGGCATCCGCCATCGACCAGACGATCTGCCCGCCCTGCCCCTTTTCGTGCATCAGCCCGCCCATGCGGTTGACCAGCCGCGCGCCTGCATCGAAACCGACCACGCCCGCACAGGCGAGCGCGAGATACCAGCCCATCGAATTGCCGGTGACCGCTACGACCTCGAACCGGTCGCGGTCGATTGCGGCAAAATCGGCAAGCGCGCAGGCGTAAATCAGCAACGAGGCATTGTCGCCGGGCATATGCAGCGACGGACTGTATTTTTCCGCGCCGTCGAGCGCCGAAACTGTCGGCTGGCCAAGGCTGGCGCGATAGGCATCGAGCCGCGCGACCATATCACCGCCGCCATTGTGGTGCCGCTTCAGATAGCCAAGTTCGGTCGCGTTATAGGTGCCGCGCCCCGGGCAGATGACGAGGAGTTTCTCTTTCACCATTTGCCACCTTCCCAAACATTGTCATTCCCGCGAAAGCGGGAATCCATGGTCTGAGGACGACGTTTCGACCAACATTGTCGTGTAAACAAAGTGGTGAGGCCATGGATTCCCGCTTTCGCGGGAATGACCGATCTCTGGAAGAGATGCAGCGTTGCCATCGTCACTTTCCTACTGCCTTCAGCGCGGCATCGATGATCGACGCCTTGCTGGGGAGTGTCAGTTCGGCGGCCGGCCCGAGCGCGATGAAGCAATCGTCGGCGGTCAGGCGGCTGCTGTCATTGCCGCGACCGGCCTCGGCAAGGATCGTCAGCAGCTTTTCCGACGGGCTGCCCGCGCGGCGACATTCGTCGACCACCAGGATTTTCTGCGCCGAAGCGACCGCCTCGACAATCGCCGCCTCGTTGAGCGGATGGAGCCAGCGCAGGTCGATGATCCGCAGATCGACGCCCCTGGCGCGCAATTCCGCCTCGGCCTGGCGCGAGAGATAATAGCCATTGCCATAGGTGACGATGGCAAGGTCCCTGCCCTCGCCATGCACGCCCGGCTCACCCAGCCGGATCGGCGGCGCATCGGCAGGGGTGGCATAATCGGCGGTCCAGCCGCCATCGCCCGCACCGGCCAGATCGGTGGTGTGATACAGCGCGATCGGTTCGACAAAAACGATCACCCGCCCGTCCTCATGCGCGAGCCGCACACATTCGCGCAGCATCGCGGGGGCATCGGCGGCGCAGCTTGGCACTGCGACAATGATGCCCGGAATATCGGTCAGCACCGCAAGGCTGTTGTCGTTGTGGAAATGCCCGCCAAAACCCTTTTGATAGGGAAGCCCGGCGATGCGCACCACCATCGGGTTGCGATATTGCTGGTTCGAAAAGAAGCTGAGCGTTGCCGCCTCGCCGCGTATCTGATCCTCCGCATTGTGCAGATAGGCGAGGAACTGGATTTCGGGGATCGGGACAAAGCCGTTATGCCCCATGCCGATCGCCAGCCCCAATATCGTCTGTTCGTCGAGCAGCGTATCAAAGACCCGCGCCGCGCCAAACTTGTCCTGCAACCCCTGCGTGACGCCGTAAACGCCGCCCTTGCGCGCCACATCCTCGCCAAAGAGCGAGACATTGGGATAGCGCAGCATCAGATCGGCGAGCGCGAAATTGATCGATTTGGCGAGCGTCACCGGCTTTGCCAGATTGCGCGCGTCCTTCACGAACAGCGCGTCGCGCGCGTCGGCCGAAGGCAGGGGCGGCGATGCCTTGCCACCGACCGCAGGCGTGATCGGCGCCATGATCGCTTCCCTGGTCGAAAGCCGCGGCTTGGTCAGCGCTTCGACAGCAACGCGCTCGACCCGCTGGCGCATCTCCTCATAGCGGCCGACAATATCCTCGCGGCTCAGCCCGCCATGTTGCAGCAATATGCGCGCGCTGTGCAGCAGGGGATCCTGCGCCTCATTGGCCTCGATCGCCTCCAGCGCCGAATAGCTCGCCTCCACATCGGCCCCGGCATGGCCCATCAGCCGCACCGTCCGCATGTGCAGGAACACGGGCTTGCGGCGGCTGCGCGCATAGGTGACCGCTTCCTCGCAGCCGCGCATGCTGTCGAGCATGTCGACCCCGTCGCACTGGATATAGTGCAGCGCGGGGCGGTGCGCGAAATTCGCCTCCACCCAGCCGCCGGGGGTGCGCACCGAAATGCCGATGCCATTATCCTCGCACAGGAAGATCAGCGGCATCGGCAGGTGCTGATAGGCCGCCCAGCAGGCCGAGTTGATCGCGCCCTGCGAGGTCGAATGATTGGCCGAGGCGTCGCCGAACGAGCAGAGGATCACGGCATCGTGCGGCAGCGCGGCATCGGCAAGCTTCAGCCGTTGGGCCATGCCGATGCTGTGCGCCGCGCCCACCGCCTTGGGCAGATGCGAGGCGATGGTGCTCGTCTGCGGCGGAACGAAGGTCTGCGCGCAGCCCAGCACCTTGTGCCGCCCGCCCGAAATCGGATCCTCGGCAGAGGCGGCAAAGCTCAGCGCCATGTCGTAGAGTGGGGTCAGCCCGCCCGCCTGCTTCTTGCGCTGGATCAGGAAGGCGGCATCGCGATAGTGCAGGAACGCCATATCGGTTGCGCGCGTGGCCGCCGCCATCGCCGCTGTGCCCTCGTGCCCCGAACTGCCGATCGAATAGAATGTCTTGCCTTTTGAACGCCTTGCCCACAGGTCGAGATGGCGCGACATGATCTGGCTGTCGAACAGATCGACCAGCTGATGCGCGGGCGGGACGTGGAAATTCTGGTTGCTGCGCGATGCAGGCAGCTCACCCGCGAGAACGCGCCTGGCAAAACCTTCATCGATAATCGTCGGACGGTCAAACATGGGCCGAGGGTTTAGCCGGATGCTGCATAAATACCACAGCAAAAAACTATTATTAAGTGGGCGGTTAATCCGCTGGACAGCCAGACTTCGCCGGTTAAGTAATGCAGGGTTCCAGCTAATCCCCAGGAGAATCCGTTACGAAAAGCTAGACTTACTCCCAGACCGGCAAACGGCGGGATCAATGACACGCAACAAAGGAGAGGTTAATGCGTCGATTGAACCGACTTAGTGCGCTCGCACTCAGTTCCACCATGCTTGCGACATTCGCAATCGCACCGGCCTATGCGCAGGACGCCCAGGCTGACGAAGAATCCAACCAGAACGAACCGATCATCGTCACCGCGACCCTGCGCGCGATGGACGTTCAGGACATTCCGATCGCGGTCACGGCCGTTGCGCCTGAAACGCTGGAGCGTCAGGGCGTTGCCGACATCAAGACGCTTTCGGCGATTTCGCCAAGCTTCAACATCCAGTCTTCACAGACCGAAACCCAGGGCACCTCGATCAAGATTCGCGGCGTCGGCACCACGGGCAACAATACCGGCCTCGAAAGCTCGGTCGGCGTTTTCATCGACGGCGTGTATCAGTCGCGCCCCGGCGTTGCCCTTGGCGACCTTGTCGATCTCGAACGACTTGAAATCCTGCGCGGCCCGCAAGGCACGCTGTTCGGTCGCAACACCTCGGCTGGTGCGCTGAATATCACGACCCGCCGCCCGAACCTGTCGGAACTGGAAGGCTTTGTGAATGCCAGCTATGGCAATTACGACTTCATGAACGTGCAGGCCGGTGTCAGCGTTCCGGTTGCCAAGGATGTGGCTGCGGTCCGCCTGTCGGGCACATGGCGCAAGCGCGACGGCTTCCTGAAAAGCGCGACCGGCGCAACCAGCAACGACCGCGACCGCTACATGCTGCGCGGCCAGCTCTATGTCGAGCCCAACGCCGATGTCAGCATCCGCATCCTCGCCGACTATTCGAAGGTCGATGAAAAATGCTGCGACGCGGTCATCGTGCGCGAAACCGAATTGCAGCCCTTTTTCGCATTTCACGGCCTGACCAGCGACGGCGTTGATCAGTTCGGACGGCCTGCGCTGCAGAACCTGTCGACCAACGCGCAGCAGTTCCTGAACAGTTCCAAGCAATGGGGCGTTTCGGGCGAACTGAAATGGGATTTTGGCGGCGCCAAGCTGACCTCGATCACCGCCTATCGTGACTTCAAGTCTGAATCGAGCCAGGACGATTTTGTCGGCCTGCAGATTTACTCGGTCGGCACCCATGGCATCACGGCTGCCCCGGGCACGCCCAGAAATGGCGACAATATCAAGGCCTTCACCCAGGAACTGCGTCTGCAGGGTACAGCCTTTGATGACAAGCTCGACTGGCTGATCGGTGGCTTCTACGGCAAGGAAGACATTCAGGCGCAGGGCGTGATGACGCTGGGCGCGGATTTCCAGCGTGCCAACAGCGCCTTCAACTTCGCCAACCTGGCGGGCGTAAACCCCCTGTTTGCACTGACCGCGCTGGGCAATGGCGGTATCCCCGTCAATGCCAATGGTGCCACTGCCGTCAACCTGTTCGATCAGGAAGCAACCACCTTCTCGATATTCACCCACATGTGATCAACTTCACCGACAGGCTGAGCCTGACGCTGGGTGCGCGTTATGTCGATGAGAAGAAAACTGCCAGTTTCGATCAGCTGTCGGCATCGAACGGCGCATGCCAGGCCAGCACAAATGCTGTCCTTTCCGGTGCCATCACCAATGCAACGATTGCCAATGGTCTTGTCGGCCTGAATTGCTTCCCCTTTGTCGCTCCGGTCACCCTGACCGCACCGGCGGCGCTGGGTGGCGGTCTTGCAAGCCGCTTGCTGCCGCTGCCGCGCGAATGGGGGCAGACCTTCAAGGATGATGAAATCACCTATACCGGCCAGCTCGGATACAAGGTGACCGACGATGTCCTGCTCTATGCCGGTTACAGCCATGGCTTCAAATCGGGCGGCTTCAATCTTGATGCCACCTCTGCCAACCTGCTGAACTCGGCCGCGATACTCGCCGGTTTGCGCCAACCGACACCCGTCATCGTTGCACCGCAATATGCCGATCCGTCGTTCAAGTCGGAAAAGGTCAACCAGATCGAAGTCGGCGTGAAGGCGACGCTGGGCCGCTTCAAGGCCAATCTGGCGTTGTTCGACATGAAGATGAGCGACTTCCAGGTGCTGGAGTTCACCGGCATCCAGTTCCTCACCTTCAACGTCCATTCGGCCCGTTCGACCGGTGCCGAACTCGAAGTCTTTGGCAGCCTGAGCGACTATATCACCGGTAATGTCGCGGTGACCTATGCTGACTCGCGCTATCCGAGCGATTGTGCGGTCGGTGTGGCACCGGCAGCAGCGGCTTCGGCGGCCCGCCTGTGCGGCGGCAGCCTGACCAACGCGCCCAAATTCACCGGCGTGATGGGGCTGACCTATGACGGTCCGCTCGACAGTTCGGGCTGGGGCCTGCTGGTCAACGGCAACATCAACTATTCAAGCAAGCGGCGCACCAGCACCGTTCCGCTCGATTCGAACAACTTGCCGGTTCCGCTCGACTATCAGGACGCCTATTTCAAGATGAACGCCCGTATCGGCCTGACCACGCCCGACGAGCGCTTCACCTTTGAACTGTGGGGCACCAACCTGAACAACGAAATCACCCGCGGTGTTACCGCCAACACCCCGCTGCGCGGTGGTGCCGGCACCCGCTCGCGCGTCGGCTTCGTTGAAGAACCCCGCATGTACGGCCTCACCGTTCGCGCCAAGTTCTGATACAGGCACAAAAGAAAAAGGGCCGGTCACCTTATGGTGGCCGGCCCTTTTCTATGGGGTAAGCGGCTCAGCCGGTAACGACCGCGCCGCCCGAAACCAGATTTTCGACCTCGGCAGAGGCCAGACCCGCCTCGCCCAGTATCGCGGCATAATCGCCACCGCGCGACGCAATCGTGAAGCTGTCGGCCCGGCTCTGGCTCGACAGGCGCGGGGCGATCTGGGGATGCAGCCATTTTCCGTCCTGCACCACCGCGCTGCGCTCTGCATTGGCCGGATGTGCCGCCGCCTCGGAATAGTCGAGCACCGGCGTGACGCAGGCGTCGGTCAGCGCAAACACCGCCTCCCACTCGTCGCGCGTTTTTGAGGCGAACACCGCCTCCAGCTGTGCGTGCTGCTGTGCCCATTTCGAACGGTCGTGCTGGCCGCCATAGGTGTCGGCATCGATCGGCAGCCGCTCCATCATCGCGGCGAAGAATTGCGGTTCGATACAGCCGACCGCCACATATTTGCCATCGCTGGTCGCATAGCAGCGATAGAAGGGCGCGGCACCATCGAGCAGGTTTGCCTCGCGGTCGGTGCGCCATTGGCCAAGCCCTGCCATGCCGTGGACGAAGCTCATCAGGCTGTGGGTGCCATCGATGATCGCGGCATCGACGATATTGCCCTTGCCGGTGGTCGCACGCTCGACCAGCGCCGCCAGGATACCGGTGACAAGGAACATCGTGCCCCCGCCAAAATCCCCTACCATGTTGAGCGGCGGCACCGGCGGCTGGCCTGCCTTGCCGATCGCGTTCAACACGCCGGTCATGCTGATATAGTTGATGTCATGTCCCGCCATCTGGCTCCACGGGCCGGTCTGGCCCCAGCCGGTCATGCGGCCATAGATCAGCCCCGGATTGACCGCATGGCAGGCATCGGGGCCGACCCCCATGCGCTCTGTCACGCCGGGACGCAGCCCTTCAATCAGAATATCGGCCCCGGCGACCAGCTTGAGCAGCGCCTCAACCGCTTCGGGTTTTTTAAGGTCTAGCATGATCGATCGCTTGCCGCGCCCGTCAACCGCCTTGGGCAGCGCGGGGCCGGGCCGGTCGACGACGATCACATCCGCACCCATATCTGCCAGCAACTGCCCCGCATAGGGGCCGGGGCCGATCCCCGCCAGTTCGATTACCTTGATGCCGTTCAGCGGGCCTTGACGTGCGGACATGCGCTCTCTCCGTTTAATCGCTCGATTAAACCTGCTTAGGATGGAGCGGAGGCGACGGCAAGGGTGATTTGCGACTGCCGGGTGCGGGTTTGTTTTCGGCGGTGTGACTGTTGGGGTGGGTTTGTTTTTCTTAGAAGAAAGAAGGAAATAAGAAAGAAGCGCGTAGCGCAATCAAATCAATCATCGCATATATAGGATGCGTTCTTATTGTTGGGCTGCGCCCCTTCTTCCTTCTTTCCTTCTTTCTTCTGAGGGAATCATAAACAACATTCCCACCGCATTAGCGGTTCCGCCGCCCCTCGATCAGGCTGTCGACCACGCCCGGATCGGCCAGGGTCGATATGTCCCCCAGCGCGCCGAAATCATTTTCGGCGATTTTGCGCAGGATCCGGCGCATGATCTTGCCCGACCGCGTCTTGGGCAAGGCGGGGGTGAAATGGATATGATCGGGCGATGCGATCGGGCCGATTTCCTGCCGCACCTGCATCCGCAGTTCGTTTTCCAGTTCGGCGTCGGGCTCCTCGCCCGCGTTGAGCGTGACATAGCAATAGATGCCCTGCCCCTTGATCTCGTGCGGGAAGCCGACGACCGCCGCTTCGGCCACCTTGTCGTGCAGCACCAGCGCGCTTTCGACCTCGGCGGTGCCCATGCGGTGGCCGGAGACGTTGATGACATCGTCGACCCGTCCGGTGATCCACCAATAGCCATCGGCATCGCGGCGGCAGCCATCGCCAGTGAAATATTTGCCCTTATAGGTCGAAAAATAGGTCTGGATGAAGCGGTCATGATCGCCATAGACGCTGCGTGCCTGCCCCGGCCAGCTGTGGGTCAGGCACAGATTGCCCGATACATCGCCGCGCGCATCGCCTTCTTCGGCGATCACCGCGCCGTCGGCATCGACCAGTTGCGGGCGGATGCCGAAGAAGGGGCGGCCTGCACTGCCCGGTTTCATGCCATGCGCACCCGGCAGCGTGGTAATCATCGTGCCGCCGGTCTCGGTCTGCCACCAGGTGTCGACGATTGGCAATTTCCCCTCACCCACGGTCGCATGATACCAGCGCCAGGCCTCCGGATTGATCGGTTCGCCCACGGTGCCGAGCAGGCGCAGCGACTGGCGGCTGCGCGCCTGCACCGGGCCGTCGCCGTCGCGCATCAGCGCGCGCAGCGCGGTCGGTGCGGTGTAGAAGATGTTGACCTGGTGCCGGTCGACAATATCCCAGAAACGGCCATTGTCGGGGTGGCTGGGGATGCCTTCGAAGATCAGGCTGGTCGCGCCATTCTGCAACGGGCCGTAAACGACATAGCTGTGCCCGGTCACCCAGCCGATATCGGCGGAGCAGAAAAAAACCTCCCCCGGCCTGTAGTCGAAGACATAGTGGAAGGTGACCGCAGTCCATACCGAATAGCCGCCGGTGCTGTGCAGCACGCCCTTGGGCTTGCCGGTGCTGCCCGATGTGTAGAGGATGAACAGCGGATCTTCGGCATTCAGGGGCTCGCACGGGCATTCGGCGGGCACATCGGCCGAATATTCGTGATACCAGTGATCGCGGTGCGGCTTCATATTGGCATCGTCGCCGGTGTGCTGGATCACCAGCACGCCTTCGACGCCCGACACACGTTCCAGCGCGGCGTCGACATTGGCCTTCAGCGGCACATGCTTGCCACCGCGCACGCCGGCATCGGCGCAGATGACGAACCGGCTGGCGCAATCCTCGATCCGGACCGCCAGCGCTTCGGGTGAAAAGCCGCCAAAGACGACCGAATGGATCGCGCCGATGCGCGCGCAGGCGAGCATCGCAACCGCACCCTCGACCACCATCGGCATGTAGATCGTGACCCGGTCACCCTTTGCCACGCCCATTTTCCTGAGCGTGTTTGCCATGCGGATCACCTCTGCCTGCAATTCGGCATAGCTCACCTTGCGCGCGGGTCTGGACGGGTCATCGGGTTCGAAAATGAAGGCGATGGCATCGCCGCGCCCGGCCGCGACATGGCGGTCGACCGCATTGTGGCACAGGTTGAGGACGCCATCCTCATACCATTTGATCGATACCGGATCGTAGGACCAGTTGCCGATTTTGGAGGGCGTAGCGAACCAGTCGAGGCGCTTTGCCTGCTCCGCCCAGAAACCATCGGGATCGGTTATGCTCGCTGCATATAGGCGGTCATAATCGGCGGCGGTGCAATGGGTTTCGCGCTTCGCGCTTTCGGGGACGGGAAACCAGTCCTGATGCTCGCTCACTCATTCTCTCCCGCTGATCGCCTCTTCACCACCAGCATTGCTGGAGTCAGCCGGACGTTTCAAGGGGAAAGAGCAGGCTCGGCTACCGCCCGGGGGCAGGACCTAGTCGACATCCTCGACCGCAACCGCCTCACCGGTCACGCGCTGCGCCAGCGCGGCGGCGATGAAATCGTCGAGATCACCGTCGAGCACGTCGGCAGGCGTCGGGCTGGTCACGCCGGTGCGCAGATCCTTCACCATCTGATAGGGTTGCAGCACATAGGAACGGATCTGGTGGCCCCAGCCGATATCGGTCTTCGCCGCATGTTCGGCGCTCGCCGCTTCCTCGCGCTTGCGCATTTCGGCTTCGTACATCCGCGCCTTCAGCATCCCCATCGCGATTTCGCGGTTCTTGTGCTGGCTGCGGTCGACCTGGCTGGCGACGACGATGCCCGAAGGCATATGGGTGATGCGCACCGCCGAGTCGGTGGTGTTGACGTGCTGGCCGCCCGCACCGCTCGCCCGGTAGGTATCGATTTTCAGGTCGGCGGGGTTGATGTCGATTTCGAAACTGTCGTCGATCACCGGATAGACCCAGACCGAGCTGAACGAGGTGTGCCGCCGTGCCGAGCTGTCATAGGGCGAAATGCGCACCAGACGGTGCACGCCGCTTTCGGTCTTGGCATAGCCATAGGCATTTTCGCCCTTGACCTGGATGGTCGCGGCCTTGATGCCTGCGGTGTCGCCCGCCTGATATTCGATGGTATCGACCTTGAAGCCGCGCTGCTCGGCCCAGCGTGTGTACATGCGGAACAGCATTTCGGCCCAGTCCTGGCTTTCGGTGCCGCCTGCGCCTGCATGGATTTCGATGAAGGTGTCGAGCGGATCGGCCTCGCCCGAAAGCAGCGCCGAAACCTTGTCCCTGTCCGCCCGGTCGGCGAGCGCCTTCAAAGAGGCGACGCCTTCGTCGGCCAGCGCTTCGTCGCCCTCCATTTCGGCCAGTTCGATCAGTTCGACGGTGCCGCTCTTGTCGGCATCGATTTCGCGTACCGTCGCCACCGCAGCCTCGAGACGGCGGCGCTCGCGCATCACTTCCTCGGCCTGTTTGGGGTTATCCCACAGCTTGGGGTCCTCGACCCGCGCGTTCAGCTCGTCGAGACGGCGCAGCGCGCGATCCCAGTCGAGCGACATCTTGACGAGGTTGAGGGCGGCGTCGATCCGGTCGACCAGGGCTTGCGCATCGGCGCGCATGGGGAAACTCCAGAATATCAGGCTTGGTTACAGGATGCGGCCTTTAGCCGAAAGCGTTGGCGAGTCAAAGCTGGCAGAACAAAATGTCAGTCGGCCCGCCGCGTCATTTCCACCCACAGCCCGGTGCCGCCATATTGTGCCGTCATCCCGCCCAGCACCCCCGCCCAATAGGCATCATTGCCATGGTCGGACCGCCAGTCGAGCAGCGCGCCGGTCAGGCTGTGCAGATCATATTCCTGCGTGAAGCCGATGGCGCCATGCACCTGATGCGCAATCGACGTCGCTTGCCCGATCGCCCGGTTGGTGCGCAGTTTCGCGCAGGCGATCTCGAACAGCACCGCCTCTGCATCGCCGCCTGCCCGGTCGAGCGCCGCCGCCGCCGCCGCGCCTGCGACATTGACCGCCGCCGCCTCGGTCGCGAAGATGGCGAGCACCTGCTGCACCGCCTGGAATTTGCCGAGCGGTTTGCCGAACTGCTGGCGCGTGTTGACGTGGTCGATGCTCATCGCCAGCGCGGCGTCGATCGCGCCTGCCGCCTGCGCGACGCGGATGAAGGCCCCGATCGGGCGCGATACCTCCCCGCCGACAATCGCCTCGCCAACCGGAAGATGCGGCACTTGCGCCCCCGCGCGGCGCAACACCGCGAACAGATCACCCCAATCCCCGCCAAAACCGCCATCGGCTTCGGGAACCAGCAACTGGCCGAAACCCGCCGCCTCGATCGGTGCCATGCCGACGGTCGCGGCTTCGGCGAAAACCGCCTCGGCGGTATCGCATAACAGGCTGCGCTGCTCGCTCATCCCGACACCCTCATCTCAGGCCGAGCCCCCTTGCGATGATGCCGCGGATGATCTCGCGCGTGCCGCCACGCAGCGAGAAACTGGGCGCAGCGATCAGCAGCGCGCGCATCAGCCGCGCCAGATCGTCCTGCCGGGTCGCGGGGCAATCGATCAGCGCCTGTACCCGTTGCGGCAGGCTCTGTTCGAAACTGTTGCCCAGATCCTTGACCATCGAGGCCTCTACCATCGGATCCTCGCCCGCCGCAAGCTTGGCGGCGGTCGACATGGACATCTGCCGCAGCGTCCACAATTCGGCGGTCAGTTCGCCGATCAGGGCGCGCAATTGCGGGTCCGGATCAGCGCCCGCCGCGTCGATCAGCGCGGTCATCAGCACATGGCTCGACAGGTAGCGCTCCGGCCCCGACCGTTCGAGCGCAAGTTCGGCGGTTGCCTGCGCCCAGCCCTGCCCGCGCGTGCCGACCAGCGCCCATTCGGGCAGCAGCACATCATCGAAAAACACTTCGTTGAAATGATGATCGCCGCCCATGTCGATGATCGGGCGGATGGTGATGCCGGGGGCATCCATCGGGATCAGGAATTGCGACAGCCCGGCGTTGCGCTCGCTGCCTTCCTCGCTGCGCACCAGCGCGAGCATGACATGGCTGATATGCGCGCCCGAGGTCCAGATTTTCTGCCCCGAAAGCCGCCAGCCATCGGCGCCGTGCCGCGCCGTGCTGCGCACCGCCGCCAGATCGGACCCGGCCCCCGGTTCGGAAAGCCCGATACAGGTATAGATTTCTCCCCTGCAGATACCCGGCAGATAGGCCGCCTTTGCCGCATCGCTGCCATAGCGCAGGATCAGCGGCGCGGTCTGCCGGTCGGCGATCCAGTGCGCCCCGACCGGCGCGCCCGCCGCCAGCAGTTCCTCGATCACGACATAGCGTTCCAGGGGATGGCGCGCATGGCCGCCGACTTCGCGGGGCAGGATCATGCCGAGAAAGCCCGCCACCCCCAGTGCGCGTGAAAATTCGGGATCGCCGACGACCCAGCAATTGGGCACGCCCAGTTTCGCCTGATGCCGCGCCAGCAGGTCGCGCACCTCCTGCCGCAGCCGCGCAACATCGCCCGGCGGATCAAATGGATAGATGCTGAAGCTCTGCTGCATTGCCCTCTCTTATGCGCTGCCATGCCAGCCGCAAAGGGGCGGCGCAAGAGCGCACTCTCCCCTGTTGCCCGCGTCTGTGCCAGAGCCTGTCCCGTGTAGTTGGCAGCGTCGGCACGGCGCCGATTTTGGCCCAGCACGAGGAATGAGGACGGAGCCATGCTGATGCATAGTGACCGACGAATGACGCGATGACGATGCTTCCAACCAAGCGGGACAGGCTCTAAAGCCCCTGCATGGCCCGCCCCGCTTCCCCCACGGCTGACGAGATCCTCGCGCTTCTGGACGCCAGCGGAGCGATGACGCTGCGCGTCGTGCCGGGCGCAAGGATCGAAAAGGCGGCGATCGAAAACGGCGCGCTCAAGCTGTGGACGCGCACCGCGCCGGAGGACGGAAAGGCGACCCGGGCGGTGCTCGCGCAACTGGCGGCACTGCTCGACCTGTCTGTGCGCCGGATCGAACTTGTCAGCGGCGCAACCTCGCGCGAAAAACGGGTGCGGATACTGGCCGACGCATAGGGTGCCGCAAACGGCCTGTGCCCGTTGCGCAGCCAGCCGGGCTGGCGCAACCCTATTCGGGCGCTACCGCCTCCCAATCATAGATCCCCGCATCGGCCATCAATGCAAGGCTCAGCCTGGTGCCGCGAATGGTATAGCTGCGCACAAAACCCATATCGCGCGCAATCTGCGTATCCATCGCGCCCGGCTGACACATGGCGCGCGTCATCCCCCCGCCTTGTATCTCCAGTCCGCCCCCCGTCGGCGAACCGGGTGTCGCCGCCCATTTGCCCGCCAGCCTGTTGCAGTCGAGTTGCGCCGACAGCGAACCGTCGCTGGCAAAGTGCAGCAGATATTTTTCCGGGTTTGGCGGAATTCGGGTGCCGATGCTGTCGTCCGACGACTGGAAATGCACCAGACGCCAGCGCGTTCCGGGCAGACCGCGCGTGACCGGCGGGGAAACAGGCGGCTGGATTCCAGGCGGATTGGCCGGGTCGATTTCGGTGCAGCTCAGCTCGTCGCCATCGGGCGCGGTCCACGTCGTATCCCTGCCTTTTCCGCGCAGGATGTAGCCGCCACCGGCATAGGCATAGCCCGAACCCGACGGCTGCTGGGTCAGGACATGGCTCTCGGTGCCCCGCTTCACCACGGCCTTGTCGCCTGAAAAGGCCACATCCAGCCGCGTTCCTTCACCGCACATGAAACTCGCCTCGATCGCGTCGGTGGGCGGCTCCGCAATCCCGTCGCCATGGGTGGCACATCCGGCAAGCATCATTGTCGTGCCAGCCAGTAATCCGGCAAATTTCAATGCCGTTCGCTTCATAACCGAATCTCCTTGTTCCGCCCGGCTATGGCCTGACCGGCGGCGGCGCATGCGCAACAATAGATGCCGACCCTAGTTCCGGAAGCTGGAATCGATCCGGTCGAGCTTGCGCAGCAGCGCGGGCCAGGCCAGGCCCTGGGCGACCATCGCCATGCCACCGGCGGGCGATTGCCCCTCCACCTTGCCCTCGACGCCCTGCGGCGGCGTGTGCAGATTTTCGCGGCCCGCCGACAGCATCCTGACCTGCGCGTCGCAGGCGCGTTCGAGGAAATAGAGCCGCAGGAAACAGTCGGCCACGCTCTGCCCCACCGCCAGCGTGCCGTGGTTGCGCAGGATCATCGCATGCTTTTCGCCCAGATCCTGCACCAGCCGCTCACGCTCGTCGAGGTCGGTCGCGATGCCTTCATATTCATGATAGGCGACATTGTGCTTGGCGATCATCGCGGTCTGGGTGTGCGGCAGCAGCCCTTCAGCCATCGCGCTGACCGCCTGCCCGGCAGGGGTGTGGAGGTGCATCACCGCATGCGCATCCTCGCGCGCCATGTGGATCGCCGAATGGATGGTGAAACCGGCGGGGTTCACCGGATGCGCGGTCGGCACCACCGGCTGGCCTTCGACATCGATCTTGACGAGGCTCGACGCGGTGATTTCCTCAAACATCATGTCATAGGGGTTGATCAGGAAATGATGTTCCGGCCCCGGCACACGGGCCGACAAATGGGTGAAGATCAGATCGTCCCAGCCATAATGCGCGACAAGCCGATAGGCAGCGGCGAGATCGACCCGAACCGCCCATTCCTCTTCGCTCACCGTATCGCGGATATGCTCGTCATTGGCGGCGGTGGCCGTGTTCATCATTACCGACATGGGTCTCTCCTTGATCTTCGCTTCAATCCATCGCGGCCTTGTAGACGCTGTTTTTCGGGCGTTCGAACAGCCGCATCACCATCGGTTCGAAAAATTCCAGCGGTTCGCTGTCATAATCCGGATCAAAGGCGGGGCAGTCATATTTCTCGATAAATTCTGCGGTGGCGGCATAATAGGGATGGTCGGCAAACTGATCGCGCATGTCGCGGTTCAGGCCCAGATAGTGGAAGAAATTATAGCCCTGGAAAATCCCGTGATGCTGCACGATCCAGTGCAGTTCCTCCGACACAAAGGGCTTCAATATCGCGGCGGCGATATCGGGGTGGTTATAGGCCCCCAGCGTATCGCCAATATCGTGCAGCAGCGCCATCACCACATAATCCTCGCTACGTCCGTCGCGGTGCGCGCGGGTTGCGGTTTGCAGGCAATGTTGCAGCCGGTCGATCGCAAAGCCGCCGCAATCGCCCTCCAGCAGCCGCAGATGGTCAAGCACGCGCGCCCCGCCATTGGCGGCAAAGGGCCGCAAATGCGTCATGATGATATCCCAGTCCTCCTGGGTGCCCTCGCTCATCGTGTGGAACCGGGCGGTCTTTTCCATCAGATCGGTCATGGCGCTCTCCTTGGCCAAATCTTAGTCACAATGCGTTGCGGATTGCAACCGGCGATGCGCCGGGCACCTTGCGACCCATATCTTCATTTTCCGGAAAGATCGGCCACAGCAATTGCTGGCCCAGTGTGGCATCGGGCAGGTTTTCGACGCCATAGCTCTGGGGAAAGGTACGGGTGATCTTGGCCGTGCCGAACAGAACATCCCAGAAGAACAGCAGATTGCCATAATTGCCCTTATAGTTGACCGCAGGATCGCTCAGATGGCGCCCATGATGCGCATGGTGCGTCGCCGGGGTCGAAATGGTGCGTTCGACGACCCACATCAGCGGCGAGAGCCATTTGATCCGGTACAGCGGCGCATCCCATTTCACATCGCTGTGCGCGCCGATGATGACCAGCATCTTGACCACCAGATAGCCTGCATAGAACCAGCCGAGCCCGAGATAGATCAGCGCAGCGGCAAACCACAGGCTGGGCATCATCGCATAATAGATGATGTTGTTCCGGTAGACGAGGCGCACGCTCATATAACGGGCATTATGGTGCGCGCGGTGCAGGTTGTAGAGCCAGGCAAAGCTGTGCGAGGCGCGGTGCCACCAATATTGCATCATGTCTTCAAGGATCAGGAACAGCGGAATCGCCAGGAAGATGCTGATCCCTTCCAGAACCCCCTGATATTGCGGGAAAAAGGCCCGACCCAGATAATTGACCAGCAGGATGATGCCCGGCTGGGTCAGCGTCAGCAACAGCACCGTCGAGACGATTTCGACAATCGCGTCATGCGTGCATTGCTCGCGCTTGGTGAACAGATCGGACCGGAACAGTTCGAGCAGCCCGAACGAAATATAGATGGCGATCACCGCCCAGCTTGAAACCGGCATATTCTCTCTCCCCGACACAAGGCCATCAACCGGCCTCGCCTTGCCAATCGCGACTCGATAGGCGAAAAGCGCGCTCTGAAATGCAAAGAACTTATCATTTGGATTTGACGCCGCACACGGCGCTGGCCCCCGAAATCGCGCAGCGGCTTTCGCAGCGCGGCCAAAGACGGCGCTTTTCTGCGGGCAGCTGGGTCCAGCAGCGCGGCGATGACGGCAATGGCTTCTGGCTGATCGAGGGCGGCAGGGTTGCCTTCTGCCGCCATGGCATCGAGGGCGAGCAGACGATTTTTGCGGTGCTGGGCGCTGGCGACCTGTTCGGCGAACTTGCCTATTTCGCCGGAACCGCAAGGCAGGTCGATGCCATCGCGCAGGTCGAATCGGTGCTGGTGTGGATCGGCGACGGCGTCATCCGGCAGATGCTCGCCGACGATCCCGGCTTTGCCGCCAGCCTGCTCGCCTCGCTCGCCAACCAGTTGCGCACGGCGCTGAACCGGATCGACATCGCGCGGCACGGCAGGGCGGAAACGCGGCTGGCGGCGGCGCTGATCGACATGGCGGGCGATGTCGGCGGCCGCATCGTCTGCACGCAGCAGGAGCTATCGGGCCTGATCGGTGTCTCGCGCGTGCGCACCGGCGCGCTGCTCGCGCAGTTTGCGCGCGACGCGTTGATCGTCCGCGGCTATGGCTGGATCGATGTTGTAAA
>JADLBY010000191.1 GCA_020847445.1 Sphingomonadaceae bacterium
CGGGATTGTCGAGTTGCGGCACCGTCCCGTTGCCAAAATATCCGTTGGCGCGCGGGCGAACGACACCGGCGCGATAGGCTGCGGCATCGAGCATGCTGATATCCCCTCGCCCGCCTTCGCCATCGCCTGCAAACCCGTCGCTGTTGGTATGCAGCGCAATCACCGGTTGTCCGGCCTGGCGCAGATCCAGTATCGCGTTGCTGAACAGCGGTGTTCGCCGGTCGAAATTCCGGTTGGGGTCGCAGGCCGAACTCACCATGGGGCGAACCCCGCAGGGGCCGCTGCCCGGCTGGCGTCTTGTACTGGCCGGGCCGGTATCGACCGCGATGCCCGTGCCGCCATATTTGCGGAGCGCCGCGATCATCGCATCGAAGGCGGCATTTTCATCGTCGTGCGGAACGACCCACAGCGGTCCATCCGGCCGATCTGCATTCACAAAACGCAGCAAATGCCAGTCAAAGCCATTTTCCCGAAATCGCAACTCGCTGACCTGCACGCCCTGCAGAAAAGCGGGATCGGCGCGATGCCGTTCCAGATCGTCATCCTGCACCAGAGCCAGCGCGCTGGCATCCAGCTCTGTCCACGGCTGTGCATGCACGGACGCTGCTGAAAGAAAAAATCCCAACGCAAAGTGACAGGGTGCAAAGCGCATCCGGACTGCTTATAGCATTGCGACGGAGATAAAAGCCCCGAAACGGGGAAATGCAGGAGGGGATTTTCATGTTGCAGCCCGGCGTGATCGCCAGCCTTTCGGTCTATTTCACCCTGATGCTGGGGATAGGCATCTATGCCTGGCGCAAATCGACCGCGAACAGCAGCGAATATCTGTTGAGCGGACGCCAGCTGGGCCCTGCCGTCACCGCCTTGGCCGCGGGTGCATCGGATATGTCGGGTTGGCTGATGCTGGGGCTGCCCGGCGCATTATATGCGTCCGGCCTTGCCGAGGCATGGATCGCCATTGGCCTGTTTGTCGGTGCGCTTCTCAACTGGATCATCGTCGCCCCGCGCCTGCGCGAACAGACCGAACGCTTTGGCAATGCGCTTACCATTCCGGAATTTCTCGGCAACCGGTTCAACGACGACAAACATCTGCTGCGGTTGACCGCCAGCATCGTGATCATTGTCTTTTTCGCGCTCTATTCGGCCTCGGGGCTGGTTGCGGGCGGCAAATTGTTCCAGAGCGCCTTTGGCGCGGACTATCAGACCGGCCTCTGGATAACCGCCTCGGTCGTTGTAGCCTATGTCGTGCTGGGCGGATTTCTCGCGGTCAGCCTGACCGATTTCGTGCAGGGCACGATCATGGCGATTGCGCTGGTCGTTGTGCCCTTCATGGCATGGCAGGGGCTGCCCGAGGGCGTGTCGGTTTCCCGGACGCTCCACCGCATCGATCCGAACATGACCAGCCTTTTTGCAGGCACAACCGCCCTCGGCATCGTTTCGACCGCGGCCTGGGGCCTCGGCTATTTCGGACAGCCGCACATCATCGTGCGCTTCATGGCAATCCGTTCGGTGAAGGAAATGCCGATTGCGCGCAACATCTGCATGGCGTGGATGGCGATCACCTTGGGCGGCGCGTTGCTCGTCGGCCTTGTCGGCCGGGTCTATGCAGAGAGCAAGGGGCTGACCGTTGCCGATCCCGAAACCATTTTCATCCTGCTGGCCGGGCAGTTGTTCGCACCTGTTGCCGTGGGCTTCCTCCTCGCCGCCATCCTCGCCGCGATCATGAGCACGATTTCCGCGCAACTGCTGGTCACCGGATCGTCGCTGACCGAAGATGTCTATCGCCTCTTCATCCGGCGCAATGCCAGCGAGAAAGAAATTGTCACGGTCGGTCGCCTCTCGGTGGTTGCCGTGGCCGCCATCGCCATGCTGTTCGCGCAAAATCCCGAAAGCAGCGTGCTGAGCCTCGTCAGCAACGCCTGGGCAGGCTTTGGCGCGGCCTTTGGCCCGGTCATCATCCTTGCCCTCACCTGGCAGCGGATGACGCTCGCCGGCGCGCTCGCCGGTATGATTACCGGGGCGCTGGTCGTCATTATCTGGATCGCCATGGGCTGGAGCAGCGCGATGTACGAGATCGTGCCGGGATTTGCGCTGGCGATGCTGGCGATTGTCGGGGTCAGTCTTGCCGGGAAAAGGCCCCAGGGCGTCAGGCCCTAGCCCATTTCCTGTTCAAGCGCGGCCATCTGCGCGTCGCTCAGCCCGAAATGATGGCCGACCTCGTGCACGACCACATGGTTGACCAGTTCGGCCAGTGCCACGCCGGTTTCCACCCATTCGTCGAGCAACGGACAACGAAAGAGCAGGATGCGGTCGGGCAGCGTGGCAAAATCGTCGATCGATTTTTCGCCCACCGGCCTGCCTTCATACAGGCCGGTAAGTTCATAGGGATCGGCGATGCCCATAGCGTCGAGCAGGTCGGGCGACGGCCAATCCTCCACCTGCAGGATGATTCCGGGCAAATGGCTGGCAAAAGGCTGCGGAATGCGCGCCAGCGCATCCCGGGCGAGCCGCTCGATCTCCTCAAGGCCGGGCGCGGTGTCGCCCGTCGCCATTATCGCGTCAGTTTCTTGTAGCTGGTGCGGTGCGGCTTGAGCGCGTCGTCGCCAAGACGGCGAACCTTGTCTTCCTCATAGGCTTCGAAATTGCCTTCGAACCATTCGACATGGCTGTCGCCCTCAAACGCCAGGATATGCGTCGCCAGACGGTCGAGGAAGAAACGGTCGTGGCTGATCACCACGGCGCAACCGGCAAAGCTTTCCAGCGCCTCTTCGAGCGCGGCCAGCGTTTCGGTGTCGAGATCGTTGGTCGGTTCGTCGAGCAGCAGCACATTGCCGCCTTCTTTCAGCATCTTCGCCATATGCACGCGGTTGCGTTCACCGCCTGAAAGCTGGCCGACCTTTTTCTGCTGGTCGGTGCCCTTGAAGTTGAACGCGCCGACATAGGCGCGGGTCGGGGTTTCGTGCTTGCCGACCTTCATGAAATCTGCCCCGCCCGAAATTTCCTCCCAGACATTCTTGTTGGGGTCGAGCGCATCGCGGCTCTGGTCGACATAGCCCAGATGCACGGTATCGCCGATCACGATATTGCCGCTGTCAGGCTGTTCCTGCCCGGTAATCAGGCGGAACAGCGTCGATTTACCGGCGCCGTTGGGGCCGATCACGCCGACAATGCCACCGGGCGGGATGGTGAAGGACAGATTTTCGAACAGCAATTTGTCGCCATAGGCCTTGGTGACATTGTTGACCTCGATCACCTTGCTGCCAAGCCGTTCGGGGTTCTGGATGACAATCTGTGCCTTGCCGATTGTGCGGTTTTCCTGCGCCTCGACCAGTTGTTCAAAGCTTTTGATACGCGCCTTGGATTTGGTCTGGCGCGCCTTGGGGCTCTGCCGGATCCACTCCAGCTCGTCCTTGATCGCCTTCTGGCGACCGGCATCCTCACGGGCTTCCTGCTCGAGCCGCTTGGCCTTCTTTTCGAGATAGGTCGAATAATTGCCCTCATAGGGGAAATAACGGCCGCGATCGAGTTCGAGGATCCAGTTCACGACATTGTCGAGGAAGTAACGGTCGTGGGTGACGAGAATGACGTTGCCCTTATAATCGACCAGATGCTTTTCGAGCCAGGCCACCGATTCCGCATCCAGGTGGTTGGTCGGTTCGTCGAGCAGCAGGATATCGGGCTTTTCGAGCAGCAGCCGGGTGAGCGCGATGCGCCGTTTTTCACCGCCCGACAGATTTTCCACCGACCAGTCGCCCGGCGGGCAGCGCAGCGCATCCATCGCAATTTCGAGCTGGTTGTCGAGCGTCCAGGCATCGACCGCATCGATCTTTTCCTGCAGCGTCCCCATTTCTTCCATCAGCGCATCGAAATCGACATCCTCGGGCGGGTCGGCCATGATCATGCTGATCTCGTTGAAACGCTCGACCATGTCCGCAACTTCGCGGACGCCGTCCATCACATTTTCCTTCACCGTCTTGGTCGGGTCGAGTTCGGGCTCCTGCGCCAGATAGCCGACGGTGATATATTCGCCGGGCCAGGCTTCACCGGTGAAATCCTTGTCGATCCCCGCCATGATCTTCATCAGCGTCGATTTGCCGGTGCCGTTGGGGCCGA
>JADLBY010000192.1 GCA_020847445.1 Sphingomonadaceae bacterium
CAAGCATGACGTCGTCATCCTGCTCGATTCGATCACCCGCCTTGGCCGTGCCTATAACACCGTCGTTCCCTCGTCGGGTAAGGTGCTGACCGGCGGCGTCGATGCCAATGCGCTGCAGCGGCCGAAGCGCTTCTTCGGTGCCGCGCGCAATATCGAGGAAGGCGGGTCGCTGTCGATCATTGCGACCGCGCTGATCGACACCGGCAGCCGCATGGACGAAGTGATTTTCGAAGAATTCAAGGGCACGGGCAACAGCGAAATCGTGCTCGACCGCAAGGTCGCCGACAAGCGCATCTTCCCCTCACTGGATGTCGGCAAGTCGGGCACCCGCAAGGAAGAGTTGTTGGTCGAGAAAGACAAGCTCACCAAGATGTGGGTGCTACGCCGCATCCTGATGCAGATGGGCACTGTCGACGCGATGGAATTCCTCCTCGACAAGATGAAGGATTCGAAAACCAACGAAGACTTCTTCGATTCGATGAATCAATAGGGCGTTCCAGCCAATGCCGCAGGTCATCCTTGTCGTCGGCTGTACCGGTGCGGGCAAGACGACCTATGCCAGCACGCTGGCCGACAGGCTGGGTGCTCTGCGCTATTCCATCGACGAATGGATGGTGCCGCTATTCGGCCCCGATCAACCGAGCCCGATTCGCTTTGACTGGATGATCGAACGGGTCAATCGCTGCGAAGCGATGATCTTTGCACTGGTTCGCCAGGCGGCAGCCCGCGGGCTGCCCGCCGTGCTCGACCTGGGCTTTACCAGATGGGAGCATCGCGAAAAATTCCGCATGCTCTGCGCGGATGCCGGGTTGCCCGCAGCGGTGCATTTTGTCGATGTGCCGGGCGAGATCCGCTGGCAGCGCGTCCAGGCCCGTAACGCCGAACAGGGCGCAACCTATGCGATGCAGGTTGATCGTTCGATGTTTGATTTTATGGAGCAGATGTGGGAACCGCCCACGCAGGCGGAATGGGAAGCGGACGGCGGTTGCCGTATTGCCCATTGATCCACGACAGTTACGAATAGGGACAAGATGCCAGATCTGATCATATTGGCCAGCCACGCCGCAGCCGTAGCCCCCTCGCTGGGCGGGCCCGCTGAAATCTGGGCGGCGATCGTCAAGGATTTCTCGAACATCACCTCGCCTTCTGCCTTCTCCGCCTTTCTGCAGGTATTGATGATCGACATCGTGCTGGCGGGCGACAATGCGATTGTCGTTGGCGCACTCGCTGCGGGCCTTCCCGCTGACCAGCGCAAGAAGGTGATCGCCATCGGCGTCATCGCCGCGCTGGTGCTGCGCATCGCCTTTGCCCTGATGGTCACATGGTTGCTCGGTATTGTCGGGCTGATCTTCGCAGGCGGCGTCCTGCTGCTCTGGGTGGCGTGGCGCATGTACCGCGATATCGCGGTCGATCATACGACCGATTCCCCCGGTTCGCCCGAAATCCAGGGCGACGAGGATTCGGGAATCAAGCCTGCAAAAAGCTTTGTCGGCGCGGCCTGGGCGGTTGCCCTTGCCGACGTCTCGATGAGCCTCGACAATGTCCTCGCGGTCGCTGGTGCGGCGAAAGACCATCCGGGTATCCTGATCGTCGGGCTGATCTTTGCCGTCGCGCTTATGGGCATCGCGGCGAATATCATCGCCAAATATATCGAACGCTATCGCTGGATCGCCTGGATCGGGCTTGCGGTGATCGTCTATGTCGCGATCAAGATGATCTATGACGGCTGGGTCGATCCGCAACTCGGCCTGGGCAGGTTTGTCGCGCCCCTGATCGGCGGCTGAGGCAGCTGGCATGGCGGACCCGTGGATCGAACAGCCGTTGCTGGAGGGCCGCCATGTGCTGTTGCGGCCGATGGCCCGCAGCGATGGTCCGGCCATTGTCGAGGCGGCCAGCGACGGCAGGTTGTGGGAATTATTCTACACCGTCGTGCCCGGGCCGGAATCGATCGACGCCTATCTGGATCGCGCCGAGCGGGAGCAGGGCTGGGGCCGGATCATGCCCTTTACGGTGATCGACAGGGCGTCGGGCGATTGTGTCGGTGCGACGCGCTATATGCGGATGAACGCGGCGCATCGCCGACTCGAAATCGGAACGACCTTTTATGCTGGCCGGGCCCAGCGGACCCCGATCAATAGCGAGGCCAAGCTGTTGCTGCTCACCCATGCCTTTGAATCAATGGGGTGCGTCTGTGTCCAGTTCCGCACCGACCATTTCAATTTCGCCTCGCAACGGGCGATCGAACGGCTGGGGGCCAAGCGCGACGGGTTGATCCGCAACCACCAGATTCTCGATGGCCGCGTGCGCGACACGGTATTGTACTCAATCCTCGCCAGTGAATGGGAGGGCGTGAAGCGCAACCTGGCAATGAAACTGGCGCGCGCCGCCGCCTAGAGCAGATGTTCGCGGAAGAAGGCCGCGGTGCGTGAATCGGCCAGCTGCGCGCCTTCCTCGTTGCGGCGATTGCCCATTTCGGCGGCGAAACCATGATCAAGCCCCACATAGTCGTGCAAGACGACTTTGGGATGCGCGTCCAGTGCGGCATGGATCGCGGCCTGGGCTTCTGGCCCGACAAAATGGTCGGCGGTCGGGATGTGCAGCATCAACGGGTTGGCGATGGCGTGGCTTTCACCCAGCATCGTATCAATCATGACACCATAATAGCCGACCGACGCGTCGATATCGGTGCGCGTGGCTGCCATATAGGCGAGGCGACCGCCCAGGCAGTAGCCGACGCAGCCGACGCTTTGCACGGGCGCGACACCCAGTTCGCCACGGCGGATGGCATGGATCGCGGCTTCGATGTCCTTGACCCCGTCGCCGGGCTCATATTGCCCGAAATAGCCGAAGGCCTCCTGCAGTTGCGCCTCGACATCGGGATCGAGTTCGACACCCGGTGCAAAGCGCCAGAAAATATCGATGGCGACGGCCAGATAGCCGGCCTCGGCCCATTTATCGCATTTCTGGCGGATTCCGGGATTCACGCCGAAGATTTCGGGGATGACGATCATGGCGGCTTTGGCCGTGGTCGCCGGTTGGGCGACATAGGCGCCGAACAGGGCATCTTCGTCAAACGCGCGGATCTTGGTCATTTCACCCATGGTCATGCTCCCGAAATCAAAAAATTGCCCCTTGCGCTTATGCCACTATAGTGTGGGGGACAATCGGGTTATTGGCCGAAAGGCAGGGAGGCTAGCCATGAAATTCAACATCGAAGTCGATACCACCCCCGAAGAGGTTCGCCGCCTGATGGGGTTGCCCGATCTGTCCGAAGTGCACGAGGTCTATCTCGACAAGCTGAAAAATGTCGCCGAAAAGGGCCTTACCCGCGATATGGTGCAGGGAATGATCCGCAACTGGGTGCCGATGGGCGACCAGAGCATGGACTTCATCAAGAGCCTGATGGGTGGACTTGCCGGAGGCGGCCTGGGCGGCAAGGACAAGAAATAGACCTTATTCATGGGCAGCGCCGACACGATATTCGCGCTGTCCAGCGGCGCGCCACCTGCCGCAATCGCCATTGTCCGGATCAGCGGCGCCAACGCTTTCGAGGCGGTCCGGCGGCTTGCAGGCACTTTGCCGGCTCCGCGCAAGGCCGTATTGCGCAACCTTAAAAACCCGGCGGACGGCGGTTTGCTCGATCGGGCGCTGGTGCTGGTCTTTCCCGGCCCCGCCACGGCGACCGGGGAGGATCTGGCTGAACTGCACCTGCATGGCGGCCGGGCGGTGGTTCGTGGTGTTGAAACGGCATTGTCGGCAATATCCGGGCTTCGCCGTGCCGAGCCGGGCGAATTCACCCGGCGCGCCTTTGCCAACGGGCGGATCGATCTGAACGAGGCGGAGGGGCTGGCCGACCTGTTATCAGCCGAAACCGAATGGCAGCGGCGCGCGGCAGCGGCAATGGCGGGCGGGGCCTTCAGCCAGCAGGTCGAGGTCTGGCGCGAAACGCTGCTGCGGCTGGCAGCGATGCTGGAGGCCGAACTGGACTTTTCCGACGAAGGCGATGTTGATAGTCATGATTATTCAATAATATCAAATGGATGTGCGGAACTTCATGACGCCATCGGTCGGCATTTGCAACAGCCGTCGGCCGAAAAGCTGCGCGATGGGTTGCGCGTGGTTCTGGCGGGGCCGCCCAATAGCGGAAAGTCCACGCTGCTCAACGCGCTGGCGGCGCGCGAGGCGGCCATCGTATCCGATATTGCCGGAACCACGCGGGACCTGATCGAGGTGCCGGTCGCGCTGGAGGGCATAGCCTTTCTGCTGACCGATACCGCAGGGCTGCGCGAGGACAGCGACGACGCAATCGAGGCAATCGGAATCGCGCGGGCCGCCCGGGCGATAGCGGATGCGGACATGGTGCTCTGGCTTGGTGGTGAGGGTGAAGGCCCACGCCATCCCAATCTTGTCGAGATCGAGGCCAAGGCCGACATGGACGATCATGCGCGCAAATCCGGCGCCCTGGTCGTTTCGGCGCGAAGTGGTCAGGGGATGGGCGAGCTTGTTTCGCTACTGGTCGCCAAGGGCAGAGACATGCTGCCGCCTCCCGATGGCTTCGCACTCAATCAGCGGCAACGCCATCTGTTGCGCGACACGTCGCTGTTCCTTGCGCGCGCGTCCAAGGCCGCCGATCCGCTGATCATGGCAGAGGAGCTGCGTCAGGCGCGGCTCGCGCTCGATGCGCTGACCGGGCGGGCGAGCACCGAGGACATGCTCGACGCGCTGTTCGGGCGCTTTTGCATCGGCAAATGACGCTGTTTCACGTGGAACATTCCGACTTGCTTTGACGCTTCCCGGCGGGTGCGCTATGCGCGGCGGCGATGGGCAACCGGGCAGACACGGATTTTGATATCGTCGTTGTCGGCGGCGGGCATGCGGGCGTCGAGGCGGCAACCGCAGCCGCGCGCATGGGTGCGCGCACCGCCCTGGTCAGCTTCGCACGCGACACGATCGGCGCGATGTCGTGCAATCCGGCAATAGGCGGGCTGGGCAAGGGGCATCTGGTGCGCGAGGTCGACGCCTTTGACGGGCTGATCGCGCGCGCGGCCGACGATGCGGCGATCCATTACCGCATGCTCAACGCATCGAAGGGCGCGGCGGTGCAGGGTCCGCGTATCCAGGCCGACCGCAAGCTGTTCAAGGCGTCGATCCACAGGCAGGTGTCGGCAACGCCGAATCTTGCGGTGATCGAGGCGGAGGCATCGGCGCTGCGCTTCGATTCGGGAAGCGACCGGAAGATTTCCGGACTGGTGCTGTCGGACGGAACCGCTCTGGCCGCCAGGGCGGTGATATTGTGCACCGGAACATTTCTCGGCGGGACGCTGTTCCGTGGCGAGGAGCGGCTGACCGGCGGGCGAATCGGCGAGGCCTCTGCGATCCGGCTGGCTGAACAGATTCGTGGTGCCGGACTGCCGATGGCGCGGCTCAAGACCGGAACGCCGCCGCGGCTCGACGGACGAACGATCGACTGGGCGGCGCTTGACGAGCAGCCTTCCGACAGCGAAAGCTGGACGATGTCGGCGATGACCGGGCGTCGCCATGTGCCGCAGCTTTTCTGTGCAATCACCCGCACAAACGCGCAAACGCACGCCATCATCCGGGGGGGCCTCGATCGCTCGCCGCTATTTGGCGGTGCGATTCAAGGGCAAGGGCCGCGCTATTGCCCGTCGATCGAGGACAAGATCTTTCGCTTCGGTGATCGCGAAGGCCATCAGGTTTTCCTCGAACCCGAAGGGCTCGACAGCCATCTGATATATCCCAATGGCATTTCGACCTCGCTGCCGACCGATGTCCAGCTCGCAATGGTTCGTTCGATGCAGGGGCTGGAGGCGGTCGAAATGGTCGTGCCCGGCTATGCCGTTGAATATGACTATATCGATCCACGGGCGCTGGACCGGACGTTGAAGGTGCGCGGCTTTGACGGGCTATATTGCGCGGGGCAAATCAACGGCACGACCGGATATGAAGAGGCCGCGGCACAGGGTCTGGTCGCCGGAATGGGCGCGGCCTGCGCGGTGCTCGGGCGCGACATGCCTGCGCTCGATCGCTCGAACAGCTATATCGCGGTGATGGTCGACGATCTGGTGCTGCACGGCGTCACCGAACCCTATCGCATGCTCACCGCGCGCGCCGAATATCGCCTGCGCCTGCGGGCCGACAACGCCGCAACACGCCTGACCCCGCTGGGCATCACGGCAGGTGTCGTCGCGGAAGCCCGGCAGCGGCATTATGAAGCGAGGGCTGAGGAGAAGGCGCGTCTTGCAGCCGGGCTTCAGACCATGGCGACGGCCGATCAGCTGATTGGCGCGGGAATCGGGGTGAAACGCGATTCGGGGAAAATGGCGCTGATCGACTGGCTGCGCTTTCCCGATGTGCGGCTGGCGGAGTTGTTGCATGTTTCACGTGAAACAGACACCGACTGGTCGGAAGACGTTGTTGCCGAGCTTGAGCAGGACGGCCGTTATGCGCCCTATGTCGATCGCCAGGCGGCGGAGTTGCGCGACCTTGCCGCCAATGAGCGGATCGCGATCCCCGACAGGATCAACTATCGAGCCATAGCCGGGCTGTCCAACGAGATGGTCGAACGGCTGGACAGTGCGCGACCGGCGACATTGGCGGAAGCAAGCCGGATTCGCGGAATTACGCCTGCGGCGCTCGCCGCGATCCTTGTCCATGCCAAACGTGCGCAATCGGACAAGCAGGCGGCATGACCGAAGACGAAGCGCGCATATGGCTCGATCGGCAGTTCGGTGTTTCACGTGAAACCTCCGACAGACTGGCCGCATTTGTCGACTATCTGAAAGCAGAGGCGGCCGGGCAGAATCTGGTCTCGGCGTCGACCCTCGATCATATCTGGGCGCGCCACATCGTCGATAGTGCGCAATTGCTGGCCTTTGCGCCCGCCGGATCGGGGCAGTGGATCGATCTGGGGGCGGGGGCCGGGTTTCCCGGAATCGTCGTTGCCCTGCTTGGCGACTATCATGTGACGCTGGTCGAATCGCGGGCCAAGCGGATCGACTATCTCAACCGGGCAATCGCCTATCTTGGCCTGACGGCGCGCGCGGTGGTTGCTGGCATGCCGGTGGAACGGCTGGAAGCGGGCGAATTCGATGTGATCAGCGCGCGCGCCTTCGCACCGCTCCCCAAATTGCTCGATTTATCCGCGCGATTTTCCACAGATAAGACGAAATGGCTGCTGCCAAAGGGTCGAAATGCGGTTAATGAACTTGAGGAAGCCCGGAAGGCGTGGGATCTGGATTTTTCGGTCCAGCCCAGCGTGACCGATCCCGATGCGGGGATTTTGGTGGGCAATGTGCTTGGAAAGCGCGTCGGCAAGGGCAGGGCGGTTCCAGCGAAAGGACGGCGGAAGAGATGATCCGGATCGCCATTGCGAACCAGAAGGGCGGAGTCGGGAAAACGACGACGGCTATCAACCTTGCAACGGCACTGGCCGCCTGCGGGCGGCGCTGCCTGCTGATCGATCTCGACCCGCAGGGCAATGCCTCGACCGGATTGGGCGTGAAAACCGTCGACCGCGAATATAGCAGCTATGATTTGCTGATGGGCGAAGCAAAACTCGCCGAAGCGGTGTCGGGCACGATGATTCCGGGTCTGGATATCCTTCCCGCGACGGTCGACCTGTCGGGCACCGAGGTTGAACTGGTCGATCATGCCGATCGTGCGCACAAGCTGCAAAAGGCGCTGGCGGAGGAAGAAGGCCGCTGGGACGTCTGCCTGATCGATTGCCCGCCATCGCTGGGCATGCTGACCATCAACGCGCTGGTGGCGGCCGATTCGATCCTGGTGCCGCTGCAATGCGAATTCT
This sequence comes from Sphingomonadaceae bacterium, assembly GCA_020847445.1. GTDB lineage: Bacteria > Pseudomonadota > Alphaproteobacteria > Sphingomonadales > Sphingomonadaceae > Sphingorhabdus_B. Next base: position 7,826 of record JADLBY010000192.1, read on the forward strand.
TTGCGCTTGAAGGATTAAGCCAGCTATTACAAACAGTTGAGCGCATACAGAACCGGTTCAACGCTTCGCTTTCCATCCTTGGCGTGGCACTGACCATGTTTGACCGGCGCAACCGTTTGACCGATCAGGTGGCCGAAGATGTGCGGTCCTGTCTGGGCGATCTGGTGTTCGAAACGGTCATCCCGCGCAACGTCCGCCTGTCCGAAGCGCCGAGCCACGGCTTGCCTGCGCTGATCTACGATCATCGCTGCACCGGCTCCGAAGCCTATATGAACCTTGCGCGCGAACTGATTGCGCGCCTGCCCGCACAGGAGATGGCTGCATGAGCGAGGGCGAGAAGCCGCTGCGCAAGAAGATGGGGCTGGGTCGCGGGCTGGATGCGCTTTTGGGCGAGGTTTCGCTCGACCGGACCGCCAGTCGGGTGGCGGGCGGACGCGAGGCGGCTATTGCCGCTGCACCGCCATTGGCCGACGGCGTGTCGAACATCGCGACCGCAGACATTCATCCCAATCCTTCGCAGCCGCGCCGCCATTTCAGCGAAGAATCGTTGCAGGAACTGGCGGCCAGCCTCAAACGGCATGGCCTGATCCAGCCCATTCTCGTGCGCCCGCATGGCAGCGGCTACCAGATCGTCGCGGGAGAACGGCGCTGGCGCGCGGCGCAACGGGCGCAGCTGCACCAGGTCAAGGCGATCGTGCGCGAGCTTTCGGATGAAGAAACGCTCGAAATTGCGCTGATCGAGAATATCCAGCGTCAGGATCTCAATCCGATCGAGGAAGCCGAAGCCTATCGCAAATTGTGCGAGGATTTCGGGCACAGCCAGAGCGAACTGGCGGCGATCGTCGAAAAATCGCGCAGCCATGTCGCGAACATGATGCGGCTGCTTGATCTGCCCGCGCTGGTGCGTGAACTGGTGGTTGAAGGCAAGCTGTCGATGGGCCATGCGCGCGCGCTGCTGGGCACCGACGACAGCACGCGGCTGGCCGCGCTGGTTGTGAAGCAGGGGCTGTCGGTCCGGCAGACCGAAGCGCTGGTTCGCCGCTCACGCGTTGAACAGGGCAAGGCGCCCAAACCGCGCGTGCACGAAGGCTCGGCCAGCGATGCCGACATCCGCGCGGTCGAACAGCATCTGGGCGATCTGCTCGGGCTGAAGGTCCGGATTGTACATAAAGGGCCAGGTGGGGCCGGCGCGGTGACCTTTGAGTATCGCAGCCTCGACCAGCTGGACATGCTCTGCCAGCGGCTAACCGGCGAGCAATTCTGACAAAAGTTCTAGTTTTCCGGTATTTTTTCAGCGCACATTGCAAATCCTTAACGCACCGAATCCATAAAAATCAGGTAGTTAGACCGAAATCGCTGCGGGTGCCGTTAACCATGCGCTGCAGCAACATCTTATGATTCGGCTGGCAAAAGCGACGATGAATGCAGTGGGGCATTCCGAAATTTCAGTTCGTCGCAAAAGGACCAGATAATGATCAACAAGATGAAGCTTGCGCTCGCTGGCGCAGTTATCGCTACCGGCATGATGTCGAATGCTGCTTATGCCGCCACCCAACAGGCTGATGCCACCGTTCAGGTTCTCGCCGCTGTCCAGCTCTCGGCTGTCAGCGACCTCGACTTTGGTGTTGTCGCTGCTTCGGCCGCTGGCGGCACTGTCTCGCTCGGCGCTTCGGCCTCTGCAGTTCCCGTCGGCACCGGCGTGATCGCCATCAGCGGCGGTTCGGCTGCCAGCTTCCAGGTGACGCAGGCCACCAACGGCGAAGCGATCGCACTGACCGTCGGCAACCCGGCTCCGCTGACCGGTCCGGGTGCGAACATCGCGCTTTCGGGTCTGACGCTGTCGAACAACAGCATCACCTTCAGCTCGACTTCGCTGCAGACCATCTATGTTGGCGGCACCATCTCGCTCAACCCGAACCAGGTTGCGGGCACCTACACCGGTTCGTTCGACGTAACCGCTGAATATCAGTAAGACTGCCGCAGCCGCGCGCTGCAGCCAGACTTTGGAAACCCCGGCGGGCCCTGTGCCTTCCGGGGTTTTTCCTTGCCCGCGCTGCTATCGTTAGCGGCTTGGTAACCATGTCCTGTTAGTCCGAAATGGAGGGAAACCTGCGGGTTTCCTCAATAATGGATCAGACAAGACAGGTAACTATATGAAGTTTCTTCGGAATATGGCTGCGGCCCTGACAGCGGGGCTGGTCGCCATTTCGGCAGTTTCAAGCGTTCCGGCGCGGGCCGCAGGCGATCTCCTCGTCGCGCCGACTCGGGTCATCCTCGATGGCAAGCGCGGAACGCAGGTCATCCTCAACAATGTCGGTGCGGAAGAAACCACCTACCGTATCTCGCTCGAAATCAAGCGGATGGGGGAAGATGGCCGACTGGAGGAAGTCGATCCGGCGGCGGCGACCGAGGCGGAAAAGGCGGCATTGTCGCTGGTGCGCTATGCGCCGCGCCGCGTCACTTTGCCGCCCAACCAGCCGCAATCGATTCGTGTCGGCCTCAACCCTGCCGACTCCCTGCCCGATGGCGAATATCGCGTGCATATGCTGTTCCGCGCGATTCCCAAGACCAATGCGGTAACCGATGATGGCGCCGGCACCGAACTCAAGATCCAGCTGATCCCGCTCTACGGCATCACGATCCCGATCATCGTCCGAAAGGGCAATCTTACCGCAACTGCCGCGCTCGCCAATGCACGCCTCGGCCGCGACGAGGATGGCCCGGTGCTCGAACTCGATGCGACGCGCAAGGGCGAACGCTCGGTCTATGGCGAATTTCGCGTGATGAAGCCGGGCCAGGCCGAGCCGCTGGTCGTGCAGAAGGGCATTGCCATTTATCCGGAGATCGAAAAGCGCAAGGTCGATCTTCCGCTCAGCGAGGAGGAGGCGGCATCGATCCGCGGTGGAGAGGTGATTATCGCCTATCATGACACGCCCGAAAATGGCGGCGGCCTGATCGCCGAACTGCGGACCGTGGTGCGCTGAGCTAGGCGAAACGAGCCGGAACGGCCACGACCATGAAGTCGTTTCTTTCCAGACTGAGCCGGGGCTTCATGGCCCTGGCACTCGCCACCGGAGCCTTGCTGGCCCCGGTGGTTCCTGCGTTTGCGGGCGGTGACTGGAAAGCGAATGACGACGATCAGTTGCTGCTCGATGTGCGCGTGGGCCGCTTTCGCGTTGGCGATGGGGTGCGCGGATATCAGACCGGTTCGGGCACCTGTATAGACCTTGCCGACATCATCATTGCATTCGACCTTCCGGTCCGGCTCGACAAAAAGTCGCGCCGCGCAACTGGCTGGCTGTTCGAGGAAAGCCGCACCTTCACCCTCGATCGCGAAGCCAATAGAGTACAAATCATGAACAAAAGTTCGGCGCTCGCCGCGTCGGACATATATGATACGCCCGAAGGCTGGTGTGTCGACACCAAAGCCTTCGGACGCTGGCTGGATGTGTCGCTGACCGCCGATCTTTCCAACGCGCTGCTGGTCGTGAAGGCCGACCGGAAACTGCCGTTCGAACTGGCCGAGGAACGCAAGGAGCGGGCGGCCAAGGTTCGCCCGGCGGCGACGTTCGATCTGCGCAGCCTGCCGCAAGCCAGCGATCCCTACCGTTTCTGGCGTACGCCATCGGTCGACGTCGTGGCGTCAACCGGCTTTACAAAGGAAGCGCAGGGCCGGGGCACATTCAACGCCCGCTATGATCTTTTCGCCAGCGGCGAGGTGGCGGGCGCTTCCTTCGATGCGCGGCTTTCGTCAAACGAAAAGGGCGTTCCCGAAAGTTTCCGCGTGCGCGCCTATCGGACCAGCGCCGAGGGCGATCTGCTGGGTCCGTTCAGGGCAACGCATTTCGGCGTCGGCGACGTGAATCTGCCCGCTTCGTTCATCGGCAGCCAGTCGACACCGGGGCGCGGCCTGTTTGTAACCAATCGCCCGCTATCGCGCCCCGACAATTTCGATCGCACCAGCTTTCGCGGCGAACTGCCCGACGGCTGGGATGCCGAACTGTACCGCAACGACCAGTTGATCGGCTATTTCCAGAGCCGTGGCGACGGCCGCTACGAATTTCTCGATGTGCCGCTGCTCTATGGGCAGAACCGGATGGAAGTCGTGCTCTACGGGCCGCAGGGGCAGATCAGGCGCGACGTGCGGATGATACCGGTGGGGGCCAATTCGATTCCCCCGCGCGAAACCTATTATTGGGCCGGAATCCAGGATGCCGGCCGTGACCTGTTCAACTTCGGCAATAGCGACGACCAGCCTTATAACGGCCTGCGCGCAGGGTTCGGGGTCGAACGCGGGCTCGATGCAAAGACCTCGATCGGGGCCTCGGCGATCACCTCGATCTATGAAGGCCGCCGCGACAGCTATGCCGAGGCGATGATCCGGCGCGCAGTCGGCCCGACGCTGATCGAAGTCGCCGGTGCCGCCAGCATCGACGGCGGCTATGCCGTTCGCGGACAGATGCTGGGGCAATTTGGCGAGGCGATGGTTGGTGCGCAGTCGCTCTGGCTGTTTGGCGGCTTCCGCAGCGAGCAATATCTGCCCGGCTTGCGTGCAGAACATATGCTGTCGCTTGATCACAGCCTGAAGATCGGCACCAAAACTTTGCCCTATGGCGTGAGCGCGACCTATCGCGAATGGCTGAATGGCAACCGTTCGCTCGAAGCCAAGGCAAGATTATCGTTTAATATCAATAATATAAATGCATCCGCCGATCTCATATGGGAACAGATGAAATTTGCCTTTGGCACCGATCCCCCGCAAAAGCTCGACGCATCGCTGCGCCTGAGCGGCCGTGTCGGCGGATTGCGCCTGCGCGGAGAGGCGCGCTTTGGCCTGGTGGGCGATACCGGTTTCAGGGAATCGCGGATCACCGGCGAATGGCGCGCGGGCGACAAGGCCAACTGGCGGGCGGAGCTTGGCTATGACGCGCCGAACAAGCGCGGACGGGCGACATTTGGCTATACCCGGCAGTTCGACAAGTTCGCGCTGACCGGCCAGTTGATGGGCGCGACCGACGGCGCGGTGGCCGCGCAGTTGAGCCTTGCCTTCAGCATGGGGCCGAACCCGCATGGCAAGGGCTTCCACATGTCTTCGGACAAGCTGGCGTCAAGCGGTCAGGCGGCGGTGCTCGTCTATCAGGATCTCAACGCAGACGGTGTCCGCCAATCCAACGAACCCGTTGAAAAAGAAGTGGAAATCACCGCAGGCCTGAACGGGCGGGGCAAAAGCACCGACGCGAAGGGACAGACCATCATCGGCGGGCTGGAGCCGTACAAGCCGATCCTGATCGGAATCGACGCCGGCAGCCTGCCCGATCCGTTCGTGCAGCCCGCGAACAGCGGTATGGTCGTTACGCCGCGCCCCGGAGTCCCGATCATTGTAGAACTGCCGCTTGTCTCGGCGGGGGAAATCAGCGGCTATCTGTTGAAGGAAGGCGGCAAGCCGATGCATGGCGTCGATCTGGAGTTGCTGGACAAGGCAGGCCGGGTGGTGAAAACCACACGCGCCGAATATGACGGCTTTTTCCTGTTCGAAAGCGTGCCCTATGGCCAGTACCGGCTGCGGGTCGGTGCGGTTGCCGCCAATATTGTCGGCGTCCAGCCCGAGATCAGCGTTGCGGCATCGCTCGATCGCAAGAATCCGACGGTCGATCTGGGGCAGATTATGCTCAAACCGACGCCGCGGATCGCGGCGGGCAATTAAGGTCCGGCGTTCCGGCGCTTGACCTGCGCGCCGCGACAGGCTTTGGCTGGGGGATGACATTCGAAACCCTGTCGACCAATCGCAGCTTTGGCGGAACGCAAGGCGTCTATGCCCATGACTCGGCCGAAACCGGCACCCGGATGACCTTTTCGGTCTTTGTGCCCGATCACGCGCCGGGCGCGAAACTGCCGCTGATCTGGTATCTTTCGGGCCTTACCTGCACTCATGCCAATGTGACCGAGAAAGGCGAGTTTCGCCGGGCCTGCGCCGAACTGGGCCTGATCTTCGTCGCTCCCGACACCTCGCCGCGCGGCGATGGCGTTCCCGACGATGCCGAGGGCGCCTATGATTTCGGGCTGGGCGCGGGCTTTTATGTCGATGCCAGCGAGGCGCCGTTCGCGCGGCATTACCGGATGCGCAGCTATATCGAGCGCGAGCTGCCCGCGCTGGTCGGCAATCACTTTCCCGTCGACATGGATCGGCAGGGGATCATGGGCCATTCGATGGGTGGTCACGGCGCGCTGACGATTTCGCTGCGCAACCCGGGGCGCTACCGTTCGACATCGGCTTTTGCCCCGATCGTCGCGCCGTCGCAGGTTCCCTGGGGGCACAAGGCCCTGGGGGGCTATCTGGGGCAGGATCGCGCCCGCTGGGCCGAATATGATGCCTGCGCGCTGATCGACGCGGGCGCACGCCTGCCCGACCTTCTCGTCGATCAGGGAGAGGCTGACAATTTCCTCGCCGAACAGCTCAAAACATATCTGCTGGAGGAAGCCTGCGCCCGGGCAGGGCAAAGCGCGACCATCCGGCTGCAGCCCGGCTATGACCATAGCTATTATTTCATCTCGACCTTCATGGCCGACCATCTGGCCTGGCATGCCGACCGGTTGAAATGAGGCTGCTCGGCGCGATCCTCGCGGGTGGGCAATCGCGCCGCTTCGGTTCGGACAAGGCCGGGGCGGTTTTCGAAGGGAAAAAGCTGCTCGATCATGTCGCCGACGCGCTACGGCCGCAGGTGGAGGATCTGGTCGTGGCCGGAAAGGCGTGGCCGGGGTTCAAGTCGGTTGCGGATTTGCCCGAAGCCGGGATGGGCCCGCTGGGCGGGCTTGCCGGTGCGCTCGATCATGCATGGCGTCATGATTTTGATGCCGTGCTCAGCTGCGGATGCGATGTGCTCGATGTGCCACGGACTTTGGCGCAGCAGCTCGGTGTCGGACCCGCCATCGTCGCGGATATGCCCATCGTCGGCTTGTGGCCCATATCCGTCCGCACGGGCTTGCGCGATTGGCTCGGCGATGCCGCAAACCGCTCGGTCTATCGTTTCGCGGAACATATCGGGGCGCGGCGGGTGGCGCTGGATGCGGCGTTGCGCAACGTCAACCGACCCGAAGACCTGCCATAACGGTCTGGCGCTGGCGCCGTTCCATGCCTATCTAGGCAGGCGAATCGCGCGGGTGTAGCTCAATGGTAGAGCAGCAGCTTCCCAAGCTGACGACGGGGGTTCGATTCCCCTCACCCGCTCCA
>JADLBY010000193.1 GCA_020847445.1 Sphingomonadaceae bacterium
CTCCCATGGCGGTTACCCGCACCTTTTCGATCATCAAGCCCGACGCCACCCGTCGCAACCTGACCGGCGCGGTCACCAAGATGCTGGAAGAAGCCGGCCTGCGCGTCGTTGCTTCAAAGCGCATCCATATGACCAGGGAACAGGCCGAAGGCTTTTACGCGGTCCACAAGGAACGCCCCTTCTTCGGCGAACTGGTAGAGTTCATGATGAGCGAACCCGTTGTCGTCCAGGTGCTGGAAGGTGAAGACGCCGTAGCCCGCAACCGCGACATCATGGGCGCGACCAACCCGGCCGAAGCCGCCGAAGGCACGATCCGCAAGACCCACGCGCTCTCGATTGGCGAAAACAGCGTGCACGGTTCGGACAGCGACGAGAATGCGGCGATCGAAATCGCCTATTTCTTCAGGCCCGAAGAAATCGTCGGATAACGGCGGAAACGAAAAATGCCGTCGCCCCAGCGTAGGCTGGGGCCCATTGCGTCCTTCAGTCTGAACCGATCGGCGAGATAGGCACCAGCCTGCGCTGGTGCGACGACAATGTGAATCAAGGGGCTGTCCGCACAATCGGGCGGCCCTTTTTGTTGCGCCATCCGAAACACGCGCTATTCCAGCGGCAAGGAGGAGACGCATATGCTGGGAATGGGAGAGGGCGAAGACTGCCCGTTCGCATTCAATTTCGACCCCGCGACCTTCAAGGTTGGCGATACCGTCAGCTACCGGGTGACCGGCAGCCTCGCCGACTTCCCCTTCGTCGGCACACTGCTTGAGGTGCATGACGATCATGTCATCATTTCGCCCGGTGAGAATGAACCCGATGCGCGATACAGGGGAACGCGGGAGAGCAGGCCGCTGGTCGACGAGAGCGAACTCTAAAAGGCGTCCGCCGCCTGCATCAGTCCGGCGAGTTTCTTCGGCGCCACGGACTGCCAGCTCTTGCGCAGCCATTCGCCGATATGGTCCCAGTCGGTGTCGCCCAGGTCGAGCCGGATGCCGATCCAGCCGTCACCGAAATAGGCGGGGCGGTAATAGCGATCTTCGTCCATCTCGATCAGCTGGTTCTGCTCTTCGGCGCCGCTGATTTTCACCAGCAGCGCGGTCTTGCCGTCGCCATGATGATCGACGCTGACATAGGCGAATTTCTTGCCCTTGATGATGCCGAAACAGGGCATGCCGTGCGAGGCGACCTCATCGGCTTCCGGGAGGGCTAGCGCGCGTTCGCGCACCTGCGCCACCAGCCAGTCCGGATCGCGTTCGCGTGAAACATGCGCGGCCAGTATCCGCGGATAGAGCTGGTGTTCGGCAATCAGCACGCGGGCGGCAAGGCTGTGTTCGGTGTCGCCGGGCAGAATGGCGACTTCGGTCTGGCCCAGCACCGGGCCGTCATCCAGTTCGGCGGTGACGAGGTGGACGCTGCACCCGCCGTGGCTGTCGCCCGCCTCTATCGCGCGCTCATGTGTGTGCAGCCCTTTATATTTCGGCAGCAGGCTGGGGTGGATGTTGAGCATCCGGCCTTCCCATTTGCCGACAAATTCGGGTGTCAGGATGCGCATATAGCCTGCGAGCGCGACAAACTCCGTTTTCGCGGCGAGCAGCGCGTCGTGCATGATGCCGTCATGCGCTTCGCGGCTAAGGCCCTTATGCGGATGGGCGAAGGTCGCGACGCCCTCTGCCTCGGCCAGCTTCAAACCGGCGGCTTCGGGATTGTTGCTGGCAACGAGCACGATCTCATAGGGGCAGTCCGTCGCTTTCGCCGCATAGAGCAGCGCCGCCATATTGGTTCCGGTCCCCGAAATCAGCACGGCGACGCGGGCCTTAGCCATGATGCGTCGCGCTCCAGTCGGCCTTCGCGCTCCAGCTTTCCAGCGAACCCGAAACGGTGCAGCCCTTTTCGCCCATCGCAATATGGCCGATGCGGTGGACGGTTTCGCCCGCAGCTTCGAGTGCTGCAATGGCCGCTGCTGCATCACCCTCCGCCACGACAACCGCCATGCCGATGCCGCAGTTGAAGGTGCGCGCCATTTCCTCGGGCTCGATATTGCCCTGCGCCTGCAGGAACGCCATAAGTCGTGGCTGCGCCCAGGCATCGGCGTCAACAAGGGCGTGCAGGCCTTCGGGCAGAATGCGCGGGATATTTTCCAGCAATCCGCCGCCGGTAATGTGCGCCATCGCATGCACCGTGCCGGTGCGGACGAGCGGCAGGAGCGATTTCACATAGATGCGCGTCGGCGCCATCAGTGCGTCGATCAGCAGCGTGTCGATATCGAACAGGGCAGGGCGATCCAGTTTCCAGCCCTTGTCGGCGGCCAGACGGCGCACCAGCGAGAATCCGTTCGAATGCACGCCCGACGAGGCAAGGCCGAGGATGATGTCGCCCTCGGCCACCTTGTCTGCCGTCAACACCTGGTCGCGTTCGACCGCGCCGACGCAGAAACCGGCAAGATCATAATCACCATCCGAATACATGCCGGGCATTTCCGCCGTCTCGCCGCCGATCAGCGCGCAACCGGCCTGCTTGCAGCCCTCGGCAATGCTGGCGACGACTGCGGTGGCGATGCTGTTGTCGAGTTTTCCGGTGGCGTAATAATCGAGGAAGAAAAGCGGCTCTGCGCCCTGCACGATCAAATCATTGGCGCACATGGCGACAAGGTCGATGCCAACGCCGTCATGCTTGCCGCTTTCGATGGCGAGTTTCAGCTTGGTACCGACGCCGTCATTGGCCGCGACCAGCAGAGGGTCGTTGAAACCCGCTGCCTTCAGGTCGAAAAAGCCGCCAAATC
>JADLBY010000194.1 GCA_020847445.1 Sphingomonadaceae bacterium
GGAAAGCGCCAACGGCCGGAATGGCGGAGTAGCTCAGGTGGTTAGAGCAGCGGAATCATAATCCGCGTGTCGGGGGTTCGAGTCCCTCCTCCGCTACCATTCAAGTCATTTATCGCTTTGTTTTCAAGGGATAAAATGACTTTTTCGGAAAATCGAAACCACATTCGTTCCCACATTTTGTGCGGGTCGGAATGGGCTGTTATGCCCCTCTCTGGGATCGTGTCGCGGCCCCCGCTGGCGTTGCTGCTGTCTCCCCTTCTCGATTGCTTGGACGAATCTTGACGGTGCATCGGACTGCCTGTTTCAAGGTTGCAGCGGTCTTCCGGCAAGCGTCAATGGCATCGCGGTTGTCGCGCTGGATTTCGGCAGCTTGCACAAGTGCATTCCATGCCTCCGGGCTGTCGCTTTGCATCATCCGTGCGCCTGCGTCCCAGCGAGAGGATGCGCCCACCATCCGCGCTGCCATGCGTTCGGGCCAGTGCCAGCTTTCCGGCATGACACGGGCAATGGTGCAAGGAAGAAAGGACCAAAGCAGTATGCCTGCCAGCAAGGCTCCGCCCGCTACTTGGTAGAGCTGCTGCCGCTGCTCGGCAGCGGTGCGCGCATTGGAGATGACGCTCCGCATTTCCTGGGCGGCGTGGTTCAAGTCACTCCGGGCCTGGCTTATCCTGTCCTGATCGCTGCGCCGCGCGGCTTCGGCTGCGGCAGCGATCCGATTGCCAATGCTGTCAGGGGTCATCTGCAATGCCGGATGGCGCGCAATGCCCTTCAGGCTCTCGCTGATCGCGCCCATCCGCTTGGCCATGTCGGTGAGGGTCGGACCATAGTCGGGAATGACAATGTCCGCGCGCTCGGCGGCAAGGTGCTGAACCGCGCGGCGCATCAAAGCCAATTCGCCTTCCAGGCGGGCGAAAGCCTCGGCGGCGGGATCGCCAGCGGTATCCAGGGTGGCCGGGTCGGGTTCCGGTTCCGGCTCCAGCTCCGGTTCAAGGTCGAGCGGCAGTTCTACGTCATCGGTATCGGTATCCATCGCGTTTCTCCTACAGGCCCATGCCGATTGACCGGCTCCGCTCCACCGAGATGGAAGCGGCAAGGTCGCGGGCCAGATCGCGACCGAGTTCTGTCTTGATGCCAAGCTCACGGGTGCGACTGCGCAGCAGGGATTCGACCTGCGCGTCGCGCTCCAGCCCCTTCACCAAATCCGTCATACGGTTGGTGAGCCTCTGCGCGCCCTTGGTGTCACCATCGCGCTGCATGGCCTCGCGCGCCTGCCCAAGCCGCTTCCAGTCGCTGACAAAGCGGTCGGCGCGCTGCGCGGGATCGACGCGGATTGCGGCTTCAAGCTGCATGGCCCGGATCACGCCCTGGCTGCTGCCATCGGCAGCCTCGCGCGTCAGACCCGGCTGACGCTGCAAGGCGCTGGCGAGGTCGGCTGAGCCATTGGGCCGGATCGCGTCGAGCGCCTTTCCGGCTTTCTCCAGCGCGTCGCGCTGGTGTGGCAGGACCGGCAATCCCTGTTCACGCATCTGCCCGATGTCGGCGGCAGCACGTGCGTAGCGTTCGACGGCCTTGCGTTGATCGGACAAGCCTGCCTGATCGGTCGGCAGAGCTTCGAGTTTCTGGGCCGGTGGGCGGAATCCGGCGAAGATCGACTTCGCCCGTTCCGGCAACTGCCGCGCAATCTCCACGATCCGCTCGCGGAACGTGATGCCGCGCCGTTCGGCAAACTGTTGTTCAGGCTTATAGTCGCTCGCCATGTCCTTGCCGCGCTCGCGGCTTAGAGTGCGGACCAGTTTCGACTGATCGGCGAAGTCGTCGCGGCCATAATGCAGGGCAAGGCCGTCACGGTGGCGGGACATCGCCACATAGGCACCGTGGCTGTCCATGCCCGGCGTCGCCAGCACATGGGCGCGGTCCACCGTCATCCCCTGTGCCTTGTGGATCGTCGCTGCATAGCCGTGATCGATGTGCGCATAATCCTTGGTGTCGAAGGCGACACTGCGACCATCGTCGGTGCGGACCGCCATGCGCTGCGGCGTCACCTGTTCTACAGTACCGAGTGTGCCATTCTTGACGCCCATACCCCGCTCATTGCGCAGGAACATGATGCGGTCGCCGCTGGCGAAATGACGCTCGCCCCGCTCGGCGCGGATGGCCGCGTCGTTGCCTAGTTCACCACTGGCGCGCAGCCTACCGCGCGCCGCGTCATTGAGTTCGCGCACCTCGTCATTGGTGGGGGTGAGGATGATCCGCGTCTCGCCGGGACTGGCCTGGCGGTCGCGATTCCAACGCTCGATCAGCTCGCCACGCGCTGCCTCCCGCGTCTCGGCGGTGTGGACCATGGCGCGTTCGCCATAGGCCTGAATGGCAAGGCCGGTGCGCCCGGTGGCAAGGTGCCGTGTGGCATCCTGCTGCCAGCCTTCGTGCTGACGGCGCACTTCGCTGATTTCGACGCCGCCATGCCGTTCGTGGATCGAGCGGAATGCAGCCCCGGCTTCGATGGCCTGGAGCTGTTGCGGGTCGCCGACCAGGACAACCTTCGCGCCTGCATCGGCGGCATGGGACAGCACGCGCTCCATCTGGCGCGTGCCGACCATGCCCGCTTCATCGATCACCAGCACATCGCGCGAAGTGAGCAATTCGCGTCCTTGGCCCCACTGATGTTCAAGGCTGGCGATGGTGCGCGACGTGATACCGGAACCATGCTCAAGTCCCTCGGCGGCAATGCCGGAAAGGGCGACACCGCGAACGGTATAGCCAGCGCTTTCCCAAGCCTCGCGCGCCACGCCCAGCATCGCGCTCTTGCCGGTCCCGGCATAGCCGACGACAACATTGAGGCCGCGACTATCGGTGACATGCTCGAACGCCGCGCGCTGCTCGCCGGACAGCAACAGTCCGCGCCCCTCGGCGCGAGCCAATGCCACTGTTTGCTCCTTCTCACCTACGCGATGCCGTTCCCGCTCCGCCATCAACTGCGACGCTTGCTGCAACC
>JADLBY010000195.1 GCA_020847445.1 Sphingomonadaceae bacterium
CGAATTGAGGTCAATCACCATACGACCGCCGCTCACCCGATTGCCGCCTTGTGTGAGCGTGACACCGCCGACCATCGTGATCAGGCGTCGCGGCAAATCATAGATCGCCGTGTTTCCCTGAGCCGTCTGATCGCCTTTGCGTATCGTAACGCCGCCCGTTGCATCGAGCCGTTCGATCTGAACGCCAGCGTTGGCGCCATTGGCATAAGCCACGGTGAGCCGCGCCGATGCCAGCGTCAGGTCGGCCTGATTGACACGCACATTGCCAACGAAGATTGCACGGTCTGCACGGTCCTGTACCTCGATGCGGTCAGCCTCCACATCCACCGGTGCGTTTGTGTTGTGCCCTTTAAGAGCCTGGCCCGTTACTGGACCGGCCATCATCGGCAAGGCGAAGGCAAGGATAAGGGCTTTACGCATGGCGGCTATCTGGCGCGGCCCTGCACGATATGCAAGTGCGCACGCCCCTGCAGTGTGACGGTATGTTCGCCAAGGTCCGCCTCGAGGCGATCGGCACGGAAATTTCCGAGCGGCATTTGTCCGTCGACCGGTCCGCCACTTGCCAGCTTTCGCGTCTTGAGGCCAACCGCCACATCGCGGGTCTGAAGCCGATATCCCCCGCTTGAGGTAAAAACCACCGGGCCGATTACGGAGACGATTTCGCGATCCATATCGTAACGCCCTGTGTCTGCATGAAGCGACGCGGGGCCATCCTTCAAAAGGATCGTAGCTGTCAGGTCGCTGAGCTTCACGACGGGATCGCGCGAGGTTGCCTGAACCGCCGAACCGGCGGTCAGCTGGAAGGGCTGCCCCTTCCCGTCTTCTCCGCGATAGGTCGCCGCCGTCACGCGCATGCGCTCCTTGGCTATGGCAACCGTGTCCTTGGCCAGGACAAAACTGACATCGCCGCCCATGACGAGCGGTGCAAAGACAAAACCCGCTGCAAGAACGCCAATGATCGATGGCAACGCCACCCGCGCAATCGCAATCAGCCGGTCGTGGCGACCGCCGGGCGCAGCCCATTGCTGGAGCGCCGAGCGCTGCGACAGGGCCGTCTCATGCATGGGCGAAAATATCGACCTCGGGCCATCCCTCAAGGTCGAGCAAGGCACGCGCGGGGAGGAAATCAAAGCAGGACTGGGCAATCGTCATGCGCCCCTCCCGCTCAAGCCTGACGTCAAGCTGCGACTTCATGCGATGGAGATAACGGACGTCGGACGCCGCATATTCTCGCTGCGCGTCGGTGATGACGGGCGCCCCCCAATCCGAAGATTGCTGCTGCTTTGAAAGTTCGACACCAAGGAGTTCCCGGACGAGATCCTTCAGCCCGTGGCGATCGGTATAGGTCCGCACGAGCCGCGAAGCGATCTTGGTACAATAGACAGGTGCTGCCACCACTCCGAGATAGGCATGGATCGAAGCAAGGTCGAAGCGCGCAAAATGATAGAGCTTGAGCCGGGCAGGATCGGCAAGGACGGCTTTCAGATTGGGTGCCGCAAAGTCGCTGCCCGGTCCGAAGCGGACGAGATGCTCATCGCCTTCGCCATCCGAAATCTGGACAAGGCACAGTCGGTCACGACCGGGTAGCAGACCCATTGTTTCGGTATCAACCGCGACAGGCCCCTCGGCAAGCACGCCGGCCGGCAAGTCTTCTTCGTGGAAATGGATCGTCATTGGGCCTGCTCTTTCCGCTGCGCCGCTTTCCGTTGCCGGGCATCGCGCGCCATGATGTTGAGCAGCTCGACCAGAACCGAAAAGCCCATTGCCGTATAGACATAGCCTTTGGGAACATGAACGCCAAATCCATCGGCAATCAGGACAGCGCCGATCATCATCAGGAAAGCGAGCGCGAGCATCACGACAGTCGGATTCTTGCCGATAAACGTGGCAAGCGGATCAGATGCAATCAGCATGATGCCGACCGTTACGACAATGGCAACGGCCATCACGGGAATCTGGTTTGTCATGCCAATGGCAGTCAGAATGGAATCGATCGAAAAGACAAGGTTGAGCACGCCAATCTGGGCGATCGTCGCCCCGAAGCCGACGGCTCCATGACCCTTCTTGTCCAGCATTTCGCCGCTTGGTTCAGGATCCATCGCATGGTGGATTTCCTTCGTTGCCTTCCAAAGCAGGAACAAGCCCCCTGCAATCAGGATCAGGTCCCTCCCACTCAGCGCAGTTTCAAACGTCGGTTCGCCATGCTCGCCCAACGGCCCGGCAAACCCGAAATCCAGAATTGGTTCAGTGAGCCCGACAATCCAGGCAATTGCCCCGAGCAGCGCCAACCGCATCACCAATGCCATGACAAGCCCGATGCGGCGCGCGCGCTGCTGGTGTTCCGGCGGCAGTTTGTTCGAAAGGATAGCGACGAAGACCAGATTGTCGACGCCGAGCACAACTTCGAGCACGATCAATGTGAGGAGAGCCATCCATATGCCCGGATCAGCGAAAAGGCTTATAATGTCTGTCATGGGCTCTGCCTTGCCATAGTCTTGGCAATTCCTGCAAGTCGGCTAAGATTGCAGGCCCGAACGGGAGGCTTCGTCATGAATGAACCGACACAGAGACCGAATGCAACGCCAGGGGCAAACG
>JADLBY010000196.1 GCA_020847445.1 Sphingomonadaceae bacterium
CCGATGCTGAGCGCGATCTCCGCACCCGAAAGCGTTGCCATCGGCGCGCGAAGCCCCGGCGTGCCGGTTCGCGCCCAGGCCGGAAACAGGGGGGCAAGCGCTGAGCCTCCGCCCAGAGCAGCAGTTGCGCCAAGAAATGCGCGGCGATCAAGGATAGTCATGGGTTGGACGGACCACTCGTTTGGATTGCGTATATCCAGTGATACGCAGCGCGGTCGCGCGCCCCTCAAACTTTTGCGTTTAGTATTTCGGAAAGCTGTTTGCGCGCACGGTAGAGGCGGGTTTCGATTGTCTTTTCGGTTACGCCTAGAGCATCGGCGGCCTCGGCTTGCGAAAGCTCCTCGACCGCGCGCAGCACCAGGACTTGCCGCAAGTTCTGGGGCAGGCGCGACATGGCTATAGCAACCTTTGCCAGTTCGGCCCGGTCGCCAGCCTCTGCCTCCGGCGTCGGGGTCTCGCTCGCGATGTCGAAAGCATCTTCGATCGGGCGCGCCTTGCGGAAAAAGGCGCGCACGGCTTGCCGCCGTCCCCAATCGCGGCATTTGTTGAGCGCGATGCGGGATACCCAAAGCCGGAACGGGCGGTCTGGATCGTAGCGTTTGAGTGCGGCGAAGGCGGAAACGAAAGTTTCTTGCGTCAGGTCGAGTGCTTCATCGGCGTCGCCGATGCTGCTGCGGATCAGACGATAGACCGGCTCCTTGTAGCGGCGCAGGAACTCGCGGAACGCCGCTTGCTGCCCGCCAAGTGACAGCGCGGTCAGCTCGCCATCGCTGCATTGAGTAAGGTCGAGGCTCACCTTTCCGGCGAAGGGTGGGCTTCGGCGGTCAGCGCCTTGACCACGGTTCTGTCGAAGATGCTCGCCTGCTGCGGATTAAGGACAGCGCGCATCGCGAACAGATGCTCAAGCACCTCCTTCTGCATCTCGCCCATGACATGATGGACGTGATCGACCGCCTCGGTAACTTTGGGGCCATAGCCGTGTTCGGCCTCGATCGCCTCAGCTAATCGGGCGTTTGCCGCGCGCATTTCAAGTTCCAGCGCTTGCTTGCGGGTCGCGTGTTGCATTTCCAATGCTTCGATCTTTGCGGCCTGTGCGGCATCGAGCTTGAGCCGGTCGTGCAGCAACGCATGAACTTCGCTTTCGCTCTTACGCGGTGCATCCATGAATGTGCGGGCGGCAAAAACCCCGGCTGCTGCTGCGGCAAAAGCAATAAGTGCGATGAGCAGAAGGCGTTTGGTCGATCCCATCAGCGCGGGTCCAGCAAGTCGGATGGTGCCAGCGCCGTTGTGGCGAAGGGCGACAGCGAAGGCGCGGCCTGCGCGGGCGCACTCGAAACGCTACCCCCGGCAAAGCCCAGTCCCAACGCGACAAGCGCCGCTGCCGACAGGATACGCGAATTGGCCGCTCGCTCGCGTTGCTCGACAGACAATGCCTTGATGATGGCGTCGTCGATCTGGCTCAATGCCGTCGGGGGCGGTGTTTCGCCCAGCCGTTTGAGCATGTCGTCCATAGTTTATTCCGATTCATTCGATGTTGCTGGAATTCTATACGCAAGGCGGCACGATCCCCCTCACATTTTTTGAGGGGTGCAGGTGCGCCGTGCGTATCACCACCGAACGCAACTTCATGGAGATTTCCGATGCGCCGCACTTTCATACCTTTTCTTCTCGCCTCTCTGGTCGCCGTTCCGGGTGTGGCCCTCGCTCACGCCTCGCTGACCAGTTCCACGCCTGCTGCCAATTCGACCATTGCGGCACCGGCGCGGATCGTGCTGCGCTTCAACGAGCGCCTGATCGGTTCCACCGTGAAAACCGAAGTCGTGATGACCGGAATGCCCGGCATGGCCGATCATGCACCGATGCCAATCACTCACACTTCGCAGATGGCGCGCGATGGTAAGTCGATGACCTTGACACCCAAGCGCGCACTTGTGCGTGGCACTTACCGCGTCACCTGGTCGGCGGCAGGAGCCGACACGCACCGGATGGGCAGCAACTTCAGCTTTACCGTGCGATAATCCAATGGACGATCTGCCCGTCATCCTCATCCGCTTCGCGCTCTATGCCGATCTGATGGTGCTGGCGGGCATGACCGCATTTTCTTTCCATGCCCTGACGGCGAAAGAGCGCGTATCGAGCATCCTCCCCCTGAAATGGCCAGCCTTTGTCCTCGCGGCGCTCGGCTTCGTGCTTTCCGGCTTTGGTATGCTCGTGCTCGTCGCGGAAATGACGGGTTCAAGCATTCGGACGGTCGATCTTGAAGTCCTGCGCGAAATTGCGAGCGAAAGCGCCATCGGCATAGCGTGGTTGGTGCGAATGGCAGCAATGGCCATCGCCGTGGTTGCCGCTTTGGCAATAAACCACAGTTCGGCGGCGCGGTATGTCCTGCTCTCGTCGGTATCGCTGGCCATCGCGACGCTGGTGTGGACCGGACACGCCGGCGCAACCGAAGGGTGGGCCGGAACCGCACACCGTCTAAGTGACATGGTTCATATGCTGGCGTCGGCGGTCTGGATCGGCGGTATCGCGGCCTTTGCTTGGATGCTGTTCCGGCCTGTAACGGCACAGTCGGGCGCGCACTTGGCGGTTGCCCATCGCGCGCTCGATAGGTTTTCGCAGGTTGGCACCATTGCGGTTGCGGTGATCGTCGCGACGGGCATCGTCAATTGCCTCGCCGTTGTCGGCTTCCCGCATTTCACGCGGTTGCCGCTTACGGACTATGGCAAATTATTGATCCTCAAGCTGCTTCTGTTCGCCGCGATGCTCGCGCTCGCCGCGCTCAATCGCTGGCGGCTGACACCAGCGTTGGGTGTCGCGGTTCATAACGATAACCCCGCATCGGCGTTGACTGGCCTCAGGCGAAGCCTGCTGGCTGAGGGAAGCGCAGCGCTCGCAATCCTCGCCGTCGTGGCTTGGCTTGGAACATTGGAACCTTTGGGGATGACGGTATGAGCCGGTCGCATCACGATCACACAAAATCGACGACCAAGGGGACGGCGACCGACCCGGTCTGCGGCATGAACGTCGATCCGGCGACCACGCCCCATGTGACGACCCACGCGGGGGTCCATCACTTTTTTTGCAGCGCAGGCTGCTTGGCCAAGTTCAGCGCCGATCCAGACCGCTACATGGGCGATGCACCCAAGCGCATTGAGCAGGTGCCAGAAGGCGCGATCTGGACCTGCCCGATGCATCCCGAAGTGCAGCAATCGGCACCGGGAAGCTGCCCGATCTGCGGCATGGCGCTGGAGCCTATGACGCCGACGCTCAGTGATGGGCCGTCGCCCGAATACGCCGATATGAAGCGGCGCTTCGTGATCGGCCTCATTCTTGCCTTGCCGGTGGTAGCACTCGAAATGGGCGGACATCTGACCGGGCTGCGCCATATGCTCGACGGCAGGGTAGCCAATCTGGTCCAGATGGCGCTGGCGACGCCGGTTGTCCTTTGGGCCGGTTGGCCGTTTTTCGAGCGAGGCTGGGCGTCGGTGAAGAGCCGCCACCTCAATATGTTTACGCTGATCGCAATGGGAACCGGGGTCGCCTGGGCCTACAGCGTGGCGGCAGCGCTTGCTCCCGGCATTTTTCCAGCCGCTTTTCGTGCGAACGACGGTTCGGTCGCGGTCTATTTCGAGGCGGCGGCAGTCATTACCGTCCTCGTCCTGCTCGGCCAATTGCTCGAACTGCGCGCCCGCGAGACGACGAGCGGTGCGATCCGCGCACTGCTCGATCTCTCGCCCAAACTTGCTCGCCGTGTCAGGCCTGATGGAAGCGACGAGGAAATCACGCTCGATTCTGTGCTGGTTGGTGACATTCTGCGTGTCCGTCCCGGTGAAAAGGTGCCGGTCGATGGTGTGGTGCTGGAAGGTCGCGGCACGGTCGATGAGTCGATGGTGACGGGCGAATCCATGCCTGTTACCAAAGAAGCTGCGTCGAAGCTGATCGGCGGAACGATCAACCAGACCGGCGGGCTGGTGATGCGAGCTGAAAAGATCGGACGCGACACCATGCTGGCGCGCATCGTCCAGATGGTCGCCGATGCTCAGCGCAGCCGCGCGCCGATCCAACGGCTTGCCGATACGGTGTCAGGCTGGTTCGTGCCGGTGGTGATTGCGGTTGCAGCGATTGCCTTCATCGTCTGGTCGCTGGTCGGGCCTTCGCCCGCGATGGGCTATGGCCTGATTGCAGCGGTCGCGGTGTTGATAATCGCTTGCCCCTGCGCGCTAGGTCTGGCGACGCCAATGTCGATCATGGTCGGGGTCGGGCGCGGCGCACAGGCCGGCATCCTTATCAAAAATGCCGAAGCGCTCGAACGTATGGAGAAGGTCGATACGCTTGTGGTCGATAAGACCGGCACACTTACCGAGGGCAAGCCTGCGGTGGTGGCTATTGAAACCGCTGAAGGGTTCGACGACCAGGAGGTTCTCCGCCTTGCCGCGAGCCTCGAACGCAGCAGCGAACACCCGCTGGCTCAAGCGGTGGTCAGGGAAGCCGACGCGAGGGGTCTGGTTGTCAGCGAACCGAACGATGTGGATCAACCCGTAGGCAAGGGCATCACGGGAATTGTCGATGGTCGCAAGCTTGTCGCTGGGAACGCCCGTTTCCTCGACGAACGCGGCATTGCGACGGAAGAATTGGCCGAACGGGCTGACCGTCTGCGGAGCGAAGGCGCGACCGCGATTTTCCTCGGTATTGACGGCAAGGCGGCTGGTGCAATCGGCATCGCCGATCCGGTCAAGGCGACAACGCCCGATGCGCTCAAGGCGCTCGGTCAGGCAGGCATCCATGTCATCATGCTGACGGGCGACAACCGGGTAACGGCTGAAGCGATCGCGCGGCGGCTTGGCATTGCCGATGTCGAAGCCGATGTGCTGCCCGATCAAAAAAGCGCAATCGTCAAACGCCTGCGAGACGAAGGGCGGATCGTGGCAATGGCTGGCGACGGCGTGAACGACGCGCCCGCGCTTGCCGCCGCTGATGTCGGCATCGCTATGGGGACAGGGACAGACGTGGCGATAGAAAGTGCAGGCATCACGCTGCTCAAAGGCGATTTGACCGGAATAGCCCGCGCCCGGCACCTGAGCCATGCGACGATGGCAAATATCCGGCAAAACCTGTTCTTCGCCTTCGCTTATAATGTCGCCGGGATTCCGGTGGCGGCGGGCGCGCTCTATCCGCTGTTCGGGCTGATGCTCTCGCCGATCATTGCGGCAGCGGCGATGGCTTTGTCCTCGGTCAGCGTGATCGGCAATTCGCTGCGGTTGAGGAGGATTACACTATGAGCCTTTCAAGCAAACGCGCTTGGATACTGGCAATCGTATCGGCGATGTTGCTCACCGCCTACCTGCTTTGGCCGGAACACCGCGCCCACTTCTTCGGTCTGGTTCCTTACGCCTTCCTGCTCCTTTGCCCTTTGCTGCACTTCTTCCACGGCGGCCATAATCATGGCCAGCGTGAAATGAACTGACAGCACCCAGCACCGCGCCGGATTATCCCGATGTAACCATCACTTGTGCTTAACCGAATTGACAAAAGTTGCTGATACGACCATTTTTAAGGTTCAAATGAAAACTCTGTTTCGCCATTTTCTATTGCTTGGGGCCTTGTTCGGCCTCTTGTGGCAGGGCGTGGCCTATGCGTCACCGCCTTGCGCGGACATGCAGCAAGAACAGAGCGTCGCCAGCTCGGCGATGGCGGGTATGGCGGATTGCATGGATGCCGAAAAGCAGTCCCGCGAAGAGGCGCCACCGTGCAAGGACATGAAGGCTGGCTGTTTTGCGATGGTCGGCTGTGCCTCGCTCGTCGGACTTGGTGCATTGCCGGTTGCCATTGACGCGCCTGTCAATGCCGCTTTTTCTTATGGCTGGGCGGCAAGCCCGGTCCTGATCGGGCGTAGCGAAGCCCCCATACCCGATCCCCCCTCGATCCTTGGCTGAACCAACCGGCGTCCGGCGGCTTTGATGCTGCTGCGGGCGCACCATTGATTCAACCAAGGATATTCAACATGAAAACTCTGATTACACTTGCTGCTGCCCTTGCGGCCTTCACCTCCGTTTCCGCCGCCGCCGCGCAGGATCGCGGGCCGGGCCATTGGGAATGGCAATCGCGGCCCACTCCCGGCCCAAACAAGTCCAACCTGCCTTCGCGGGTCCGCGTTTGGGTGAATGACGCGCCTACCGTCGCCAATTGCGATTGTGCGATGACGCGGGACACCGCGATGGCAGCGGACTGCATGGCAATGCCGCACAAGGGCGGAAGCGCCTCTCACGGCTGATGCCCTGAACTGACCATACCGGTCGGCGGAGTGCGATCGCACCCTGCCGACCGGCTGGCAATCATCTGGCATCCCCATGTTGAAACGGGGCAACACCATGCGATTTCTGATTTCCACCGCGTTATTGGCCTCTGCCATGCCTTCGCTGGCATTGGCCGAACCCATGACGTTCAATGCCGCGCTGGAGCGCGCGGCGGGCAGTGCGCCTTCGGTGCAAGCAAACCAGGCTGGCGTCGAAGCGTCGCGTTCGGCTAGCATTGCCGCCGGACAGCTTCCCGATCCTACCCTGTCGGTTGGCATCGACAATTTCCCCATCTCCGGGCCGCCTGCTTTCACCTTCAATCGCGACGAAATGACGATGGCGCGGGTCGGCATCGAACAGGCGTTCCCAAATCCCGCCAAGCGCCGCGCGCAGCGCGGGCGGGCACAGGCGGAAATCGGCGTGGCCGAAGCCGGTCTGGCGGTAGAAGCACAGAATATCCGGCTCGAAACCGCGCTCGCCTGGGTCGATCTCTATTATGCCAAGCGGCGGCTCGCCCAGCTCCAATTGCTCGACGAAAGCCTCGGCGATTTGCAGGCGACGGTTTCGGCGCGGCTGGCTTCGGGTTCGGCCCGGCCAAGCCAGGCGCTTGAGCCGGAGCAATTGCGCGCGGCGGTCAACGACCGCCGCAGCGAGCTGACCGCCGAAGTCGCCAAGGCTCAGGCCAGACTTGCGCGCCTCACCGGCGACGCACAAGCTGACGTGTCCGGCGATCCACCTGTTCTCGAAGTCGATGGCCCCGCCTTGCGGGCGCGGTTGGACACACTTCCCCGCCTGCAAGCCCTCGATGCCGAAACGCGCATAGCGGAGGCTGACACCGAACTCGCCCGCGCCGACAAACGGCCCGACTGGCGGGTCGGCACGTCCTATGGCCGGCGCGATCCAGCCTTTGGCGATATGGTTTCTGTCACGGTCAGCATCGACCTGCCGTTCTTCGGGAAACGGCGGCAAGATCCGCTGATCGCGGCGCGCGAAAGCGAAGCCACCCGTGCGCGCCTGCTACGCGACGCGGGTGAACGCGAGCTGCTGGCGGCGCTCGACGGCGACCTTGCCGATCACGCGATGCACCATCAGCGGTTGATGAACGCGCGCCAAACTCTCGTGCCGCTCGCCAAGCGCCGGGCCGAACTCGACATGGCGAGCTATGCCGCAGGCAGGCTCGATCTTGGCAGTGCGTTGCTTTCAACATTGTCGCTGGCCGAAGCGGAGGTCGATGCTTTGGCGCGCGAGGCCGATGTCGCGCGCGACGCAATCCGGATCAATTTTACCTATGGGGAGATGCGGCCATGACGGACGCGACAACGGGGACGCGCTGGCGCGCAGGGTTACTGGCGGCGGTGCTGATCGCGGGCGGCGGCGGATACTGGCTTGGGCAGCGTGGCGATGCTCCAGCGTCAGCCAGTTCGACCAGCTCGGATGGCCGCAAAGTCCTCTATTATTACGACCCGATGTTTCCGAACCAGAAGTTCGACAAACCCGGCAAATCGCCGTTCATGGATATGCAGCTCGAACCCAAATATGCCGACGAAGCCGGTGGATCGGGTGCGGCACCGGGGGTCAGCATCGACCCTTCGGCCATGCAGAATCTAGGCATTCGTGTCGTCGAAGCCAAAATGGGAAGTCTGGCCGCAACGCTCAACGTCATCGGCAGCGTCGATTTCAACCTGCGCGATGTGGCGATCGTGCAGGCGCGCTCGGGCGGGTTTGTCTCACGGGTTTATGCCCGCGCTCCGGGCGACGTGATCCGCGCCGGTGCGCCGATTGCCGATGTGCAATTGCCCGAATGGGGCGGCGCACAGACCGAGTTTCTCGCAGTCAAACGCCTCGGCAAACCCGAACTGACGGCTGCTGCACGCCAGCGATTGCGGCTTATGGGCATGTCCGATGGGCTAATCGCCGGTGTGGAGCGCAGCGGGCGAACGAATGGAACGATCACCATCACCTCGCCGATTTCGGGCGTGATCCAGACGCTTGATGCGCGCGCGGGCGTGACTTTGGCACAAGGGCAGACGCTGGCCCAAGTGACGGGCATCGGCACGGTGTGGCTCAATGCCGCCGTTCCCGAAGCACAGGCAGGTGCGGTGCGGATCGGGCAGAACGCGACCGCAAGCCTCACGGCGTTTCCGGGCGAGACGTTCGGCGGGCGGATCATTGCGATCCTGCCGACCGCGCAAGCCGATAGCCGGACGCTCACCGTGCGGATCGAACTGGCCAATCGCGGCGGTCGGCTGCGGCCCGGCATGTTCGCTCAAGTCGCGCTCGGTGGCGATGAACGGCCCGCACTGCTTGTCCCAAGCGAAGCGGTTATCCGCACCGGCACCCGCACAATCGTCATGCTGGCCACGGGCGATGGCCGCTATCACCCCGCCGAGGTGCGGGCGGGCCGCGAAGGTGGCGGGCAGACCGAGATACTGCAAGGCTTGGCTGTCGGCGAAAAGGTCGTCGCTTCGGGGCAATTCCTGCTCGATTCCGAAGCGAGCCTGACCGGGATCGCCGTCCGTCCTCTCGGCGGTGCCAAATGATCGAAGCCATCATTCGCTGGTCGGTCAGGGCGCGCGGCCTTGTTGTGGTTGCGGCGCTCGTGCTCACCATCATCGGCATCGGCGCAACGCGCACGACGCCCGTGGATGCGCTGCCCGACCTGTCCGATGTGCAGGTCATCATCCGCACGACCTATCCGGGCCAAGCGCCGCAGATTGTCGAGAATCAGGTCACTTACCCGCTCACCACGACGATGCTCTCCGTTCCCGGTGCGCGCGTGGTGCGCGGCTATTCGTTCGTTGGTGACAGCTTTGTTTATGTGCTGTTTGACGATGGCACCGACCTCTATTGGGCGCGCAGCCGGGTGCTGGAATATCTGAGCCAAGTGCAAGGCCGCTTGCCACCGGGTGCCACCGCTTCTCTGGGGCCGGACGCTACGGGCGTTGGCTGGATTTACGAGTATGCTCTGGTGGACAAGACCGGGCGGCACGATCTGGCCCAGCTTCGCAGCATCCAGGACTGGTTCCTGCGCTATGAGCTGAAATCTGTCCCCGGCGTGGCTGAAGTCGCCAGCATCGGCGGCATGGTCAAACAATATCAGGTCGTGGTCGATCCGCAGAGGCTGGCATCCTACGGTGTCACCGCTGCCGATGTCAGCGACGCACTCAAGCGCGCCAATCAGGAAACCGGCGGCGCGGTGGTCGAGATGGCCGAAGCCGAATATGTCGTGCGCGCCACCGGCTATCTGAAAACGCTCGATGACTTCCGCGCGGTTCCGGTGCGGAGCGCGGCGGGCGGCGTTCCCGTAACCGTCGGCGATGTCGCCACGGTTCAGCTCGGCCCAGACATGCGGCGCGGGATTGCCGAACTCAACGGCCAGGGCGAAGTCGCGGGCGGCGTCATCGTCATGCGCCAGGACAAAAATGCCCGCGAAGTGATCGAAGGCGTCCGCACCAAGTTCGCCGAACTGAAGGCAGGCCTGCCCAAGGGCGTCGAGATCGTGACGACCTATGACCGTTCGGGCCTGATCGACCGCGCGGTCGAAAACCTCACCTCCAAGCTGCTCGAAGAATTTGCCATCGTCGCGCTCGTCTGCGGCCTGTTCCTCTGGCACGCACGCTCGGCGCTGGTGGCGATCCTGACGCTGCCACTCGGCATCTTGATCGCCTTCATTGTGATGCGTGTCCAAGGTCTAAACGCCAACATCCTTTCGCTGGGCGGCATTGCCATTGCCATCGGTGCAATGGTCGATGCGGCGGTCGTGATGATCGAGAATGCCCACAAGCACCTCGAACGGTGGACGCATGACCATCCTGAGCAAGAACTGAAAGGCGAGGAACGCTGGCGGGTCATCACCGATGCCGCCGCAGAGGTCGGCCCCGCGCTCTTTCTGAGCCTTCTGATTATCACCTTTTCGTTCATCCCGATCTTCTCGCTGCAAGGGCAGGAGGGACGGCTGTTCGCACCGCTCGCCTTCACCAAAACCTATGCAATGGCGGCAGCGGCCTTGCTGTCGATTACCTTGGTGCCGGTGCTAATGGGCTGGCTGATCCGGGGGAAGATTCCTGCCGAAGACAGCAACCCGATCAACCGCTTCCTTACCCGCATTTACCGCCCGGCGCTTGATTGGGTTCTGGCCAAACCGAAACAGGCTTTGCTCATCGCGGGCCTCGTCTTCGCATCGAGCCTCTGGCCGATCAGCCAGACCGGCGGCGAGTTCATGCCGCAGATGAACGAAGGCGATCTGCTCTATATGCCTTCCGCCCTGCCGGGGATCTCAACCGCGAAGGCGTCGATGCTGCTCCAGCAGACCGACCGGCTCATCAAGACCGTGCCCGAGGTCGAAAGCGTGTTCGGCAAGGCGGGCCGCGCCGAAACGGCAACCGACCCGGCCCCGATTGAAATGTTCGAGACCACGATCCGCTTCAAACCCAAGAGCCAGTGGCGCAGCGGGATGACGCAGGAACGGTTGATCGACGAGCTGGACAGGACCGTCAAAGTCCCCGGCCTCGCCAACTTCTGGATACCGCCGATCCGCAACCGGATCGACATGCTGGCCACCGGGATCAAAAGCCCGATCGGGATCAAGGTATCGGGCGCGAACCTCGACGACATTGACCGAACCGCGCGGGAAATCGAGACTGTCGCCAAGACCGTACCGGGGATCACTTCCGCGCTGGCAGAGCGGCTCTCAGGCGGTCGCTATATTGACGTTGCCATC
>JADLBY010000197.1 GCA_020847445.1 Sphingomonadaceae bacterium
CATGTTGGTTCCTTCGACTTGTTGAGGTCGAGGGAACCGTAATTATCTGGAGTGAAATCATGGAAAACCGAAGGAAACCTGCGCCTCCCGCCACCACGCTCGACATAAACTGCGACTGCAAAGAAGCCATTTAATGTTGAGCTCAACATTACACATATTCGCGCGGGGTGATGTCGACCTGAATATCATCCCATTCATCGGTCGGAATGTCGGCGAGGCGCCGTTCCATCAGAGCTTCGCCGGTCGAGACGATCTGGATGACGGCGGCATGGCCCGCCGCCAGATCTGCATCGACCTTGGTGATCAGCGTCGGGGTCTGCATCGCGGTGATCAAATGGTTGAAGAACCGCTGTTTGGCGGATTCAAAGGCCGAACGCGCGGCGGACTTGGCTTGGGAGTTGAGATTGCCGTTGGTGATGCCCAGCGCCGCGTCCAAATTGCTGTGGATCACCTGGAACGCCCCGGCATAGGCATTATAGATGCGGGTCTGCTCTTCGGTCAGGGCGTGTTCGACCATCTCATATTCGACGCCATCGAAGGACAGCGACCGCGCCGCATAGAGGCCAAGCGCCTTCAGGTCGCGGGCGAGCACTTCCATCGCAGCCACACCGCCATCTTCGATCGCCGCGACAAATTCGGGACGCGTCGCAAACGGGAAATCCTCGCCGCCCCACAGGCCAAGCCGCTGGGTATAGGCGAGGTTCTGCACCGTGGTTGCACCGGTCGCCGAGACATAGACGATGCGGGCACCCGGCAGCGCATGCTGCAATCGCAGACCTGCGCGGCCTTGCTGGGACGGAGCCTGATCGCCCCTGCCGCCTTTGCCGCCAGCGGCATTGGCCATGGCATGGGCTTCATCGAAGACGATGACCCCGTCGAAGTCAGCACCGAGCCAATCGACGATTTGCTGGACGCGGGACACCTTGTCGCCCCGATCCTGCGATCGCAGCGTCGCATAGGTGGTGAACAATATGCCCCCAGCGAGCTTGATCGAACTGCCCTGACGAAACCGCGACAGCGGCGTCACCAGCAGGCGCTCCTGGCCCAAGGCGGCCCAATCGCGCTGCGCGTCTTCGAGCAGGCGGTCGGACACCGAGATCCACAGTGCGCGGCGGCGACCCTTGAGCCAATTGTCGAGGATGATGCCTGCGACCTGGCGGCCTTTGCCAGCCCCGGTACCGTCTCCCAGAAACCAGCCACGCCGGAACTGGACCGCGGCTTCGGAATCGTCGGGCGCAGCTTCGATCTTGTCGCAGGTCACATCCACGACCCAAGAACCCGACAGAAAGCCCGAATGCGCTTCGCCGGCATAGATCACCGATTCCAGTTGGGCGTCGGACAGCATGGCTTCGCTGGCAACCGATGTCGGCAAATGCGGGCGGTAGGACGGCTTGGGCGGCGCGACCGATGACATGGCGGCGGATTGCACCAGCGCCGTGGGATGCGGGGTTGCTCCGCCGATGGTCAGCGATTGGAGGACATAAGGTTCGTAGATCGCATCGGTCAGCCGCACGCCCTGTTCCGGCGTCCAGTCTTTGACCGCATAGCTCAGTTCAACGGATTCGAGCTGTGGCGCGACGTGAACGGGAGTTGGCGATGGGACAATCCCTGCTCGCGCCAGTTTGATCGACGCAGAGCGGATGGCAATTGGCGGCGCCGCGCAGATCGTCTGACCCGACACGGCTGCGCGCGGCGGGACATGCTCCAGAACCCATGTCAGCAAGGTCGCGGTATCGGGTGCGATGCCAAGTGATGTTGGAAAAACGTTCGGATCATCAGCCGGAATGCGGTCGATCACGGTAAGCCGGGTCGCGGTTGTCGTGCCGTGCTTTGCATAAGCGCGCCCATCGACGGCGGCGGTGAACACGGCGCGCCCGCGCTCCTGCAATCGGGCGAAGGCATCGCGCAACGCCGGCGCATCGGGCGCGCAACCCGCACCCGTGATCACCACCAGGCGGCCGCCTTCGCAAAGCCGGGCCAATGCCGACGATATATGCCGCATCGCCGTATCCTTCACTTTGCCCTCGACATGCAGGGCTGCGGAGAATGGCGGGTTCATCAAGGCGACACTGGGACGAATGGCCCCGTCCAGATGATCATGAATATGCGCGGCATCGAAGCGGGTGACAGATGCGTGGGCGAACAGATGTTCCAACAGCCGGGCGCGGGTGTCGGCATATTCGTTGAGAACGAGCGATGCGCCGGCGCGTTCGGCATGGATGGCGAGGAGCCCCGTTCCAGCCGAGGGTTCAAGCACCACGTCGGTCGGCGTAATGGCCGCGGCAATGGCGGCGACCGTGCCAAGGCCGACCGGCGTGCTGAACTGCTGGAGGGCTTGCCCCGCTTGCGAACGACGCGTGTGGGTGGGGAAAAGTCGCGCGATCTTTTCGATCATGGCGAGAAGTGCGCCCGGATCGCGCCCGGCCTGAGCGAGCGCCGGACCGAATTTGCGCAGGAACAGGATCTGCGCCACCTCGCAGGCGTCGTAAGCGGTTTTCCAGTCCCAATGCCCTTCAGCATCCGAACCGCCAAAGGCGGTTTCCATCGCGGACCGCAGCAGATGGGCGTCGATGGGAACCCCGCGTTCGAGATGGGGCAGCAGACCCGAAGCCGCCGCCATGATCGCGCCCGCGGAAGACGGGCAAATGGCGGGCACGGGCGGTGGCACCGCCAGCACGGCAGCGGAAGCAGAATTGGTCATATGGGAAATCCCTTGAAAGAGCGGTGAACGGATGAACCTCGCGCGATCTTTCTCTCAGGCCGCAGGCTCGCCCTTCCGGGGCATCCCTCTCGCTCTCACCGCGGCCGCCACGCGGACGCGGATCGGCACACGCCAATGCCCGCCACCGAAAGCTGGTGGCGGGCATCAAAGGGTGGTCTGGCGGGGTCGCGGGGACGTTCAAACCGTCTGCGGTTCGAACGTCCGGTGTTTGCGCTCGTCGATCACGAAGCCAAAGCGCCCGGCCTGATACTCGCCGACAGGCACGAGGTAGAGGCGCTCTTCGGCCAGCGAACGGTTCCCGCCGATCCTGGCAACACATTCGACGAAGCCGGGATGCCGGTTCGACCGGATCGCAGCAATGACGATCCAGTCAGCAGCGTGCAGGACGCGGAACTGCCGCTCGTCCTTCATCCGGGATTCCCCCGGTGCCAGTGTTACATCATGGATCTGTTTCCAGACATCGGGATAGTCGTGTCGCAGCG
>JADLBY010000198.1 GCA_020847445.1 Sphingomonadaceae bacterium
TCTGCCAAAGTAGATGGGGTGGTTGCCGTCCGCCCCGAACGGCATCGCAATGTGCCAAGATGGCAGCATCAACAGCCACTGGATGGAAAGGACGGCAACCGTGACGAAGACTATCATGATCGGCGTGGATTTGGCGAAAAATGTCATCCAACTGCACGCTGCAAGAATGACTGGCGAGGTCGAGTATCGCAAGCAGCTGTCGCGCGAAAAGTTCCGCCGGTTCATGGCCGAGCAACCACCCGCACTGGTGGTGATGGAAGCTTGCGGCAGCGCAAATTACTGGGCACGTGAACTCAGTCGCGTTGGTCATACTGTAAAGCTGATCGCGCCGCATTATGTTCGCCCGTTCGTCAAAAGGCAGAAGAACGATGCCGCGGATGCCGAGGCCATTGTCATCGCCGCGCAGCGGCCGGAAATGCGCTTCGTCGCTGCCAAGTCAGAAGACCAACAAGGCCGGGCAATGCTGTTTCGTACCCGAACCCGGCTCGTCCATCAGCGTACTGAGTTGATCAACATGCTCCGCGCCTTCCTTTACGAATTCGGTCATGCAGTTCCCCAAGGGGTTCAGCAATGTCAGCGGATTGAAGCGATCGTCGAGGAGGTTAACAGCGACCTTCCGGAAATCGTTCGCTCGGAATGCCTTGAAATCCTCGATCAAATTACCGGGATGACGGCGCGGATCAAACGAAGCGACGAGCGGATCAGAGCCTTGGCGGCTCAAACCGACACCGCACGCCGGTTGCAGACGATGCCCGGTGTCGGCCCTATGACAGCTTTTGCTGTCGACGCCTTCGCTCCGCCAATGGAAAGCTTCAAGTCCGGCCGCGATTTTGCAGCCTGGCTGGGATTGGTGCCTCGTCAGCATTCAAGCGGTGGCAAGGCCCGCCATGGGCGCATTTCGAAAGCAGGGCAGGCTGATATTCGCCGCCTCCTGATAATTGGCGCAATGTCCCGACTGAACTGGATGGGTCGGAAATCTATCATAGCAGGCTCCTGGCTCGCGAACCTGAGTGCACGCAAACCGCGGATGTTGGTCGCGATTGCCTTGGCCAACAAGATGGCGCGGGCGATCTGGGCCATGCTCACCAGACAGGAGAACTTCCGGGATTCGATGGCAGCAACCGTGGCTTGATCAAACCGCGATAGGCGGACGTCGGTGATGGGGAGCAGGAAGGCAATGATTTGAATGGGAATAGGATCGAACAGATCGGATCAGGAAAACCAGCCCTAGCACGTGAGCTTCCATGCTCGGAAAGTAGTTTTGGACCTGATCCGCGGATCACCATACCGGCCAGCGGTCTCTGAAACGCCGCATACGAAGGCCTGACAGAAGACCGCACTCGATCATTTACTCATTCAAGCCGAAAGCCTCTTGCGCAACGGACGGCAACCACAGAAGTGCTAGATGGCTAGCTATATGATGGCTTCATCTTGCAAAAGGACTCCAATCATGAGCGCACTGTATTCTACCAAGGTCACTGCCACCGGCGGGCGTAGCGGACGCATCGCCAGCGACGACGGACTGCTGGAACTCGATCTCGCCGTACCTGCCGCGCTGGGTGGCAAGGGCGGCGCGACCAATCCCGAACAGCTGTTTGCGGCAGGCTATGCCGCCTGTTTCGGCAATGCGGTGATTCATGTCACCCGCACTACCCATAAGATCGCTGATGATGACGTTACAGTAGTCGGCACCGTCTCGATGGCCCCGAATGCCGATGGCGGTTTTGCCCTGTCGGTTGCACTCGATGTCGCGATTGCCGGTGTCGATCAGGATACGGCGGAAACGATCGTTGCGCAGGCACACAAGGTCTGCCCCTATTCCAACGCGGTGCGCGGAAATATCGATGTCGAACTCTCGGTCCGAGCCGAGGCTTAAGGGCGCGCCCATGACGACGGAACGCCATCCGTCGAAGCAGGAGGGGGACGAATTGCTGCGCCTCGATCGCCAGCTGTGCTTCCCCCTATATGCAGCGACCAATCTGATCCAGCGGCTGTACAGGCCGTTGCTGGCACCGTTGGGCCTGACCTATTCGCAATATCTGGTGATGCTGGTACTTTGGGAGCGCGAGCCGGTGACGGTGGGCGACTTGCAGGCGTGCCTGCACCTCGATGTCGGCACGCTCAGCCCAATGCTGAAACGCATGGAGCGTGCCGGGCTGGTCGCGCGCATGCGCGATCCGCAGGACGAACGCCGTGTGCTGGTCACCCCGACTTCCGAGGGCCGGGCGCTGAAGTCTGCAGCGCAGGAGATACCGGGCACGCTCGCGAAGAAGGTCGGGATCGAGGAAGACCGGATCGTCGCCCTGCACGAACTGACCCACGCACTTGTCGGCCAGCTGGGCGAAGCGGCGGAACGGGACAGCCATCCCGCCGCCTGATCATTTCGCGCGCGCCTGCAATTTTGAAGAGGGTTTCCGCATGATCATCGTCCATCATCTTGAAACATCGCGTTCCACGCGCATTCTCTGGCTGCTTGAAGAGCTGGGGATCGAATACGAGCTGCACCGCCATGCGCGGGTCAATGGGCGAGCGCCTGAAAATCTCAAGCATATCCATCCGCTCGGCAAGGCACCCTTCATCGTCGATGGCGATCTGGTGCTAGCGGAATCGAGTGCGATCCTGCGCTATGTCGACGCGCGCTATGGTAATGGGCGGCATTCCCCCCAGGCAGGCACTGCCGAAGGTGCGATGCATGACCAGTGGCTCGATCTGGCCGAAGGGTCCGCCAGCTTCCCGCTGCTGCTGCCATTGCTGGGCCGGATGATGGGCGGGCTGCCCGATGCGATGGCGCAATTCGCTGCGGCGCGGGGCAAAGACGTGCTTACCTATATCGCCGAGGGCGTGGGCAAAGGCTCATTCCTGATGGGCGAGCAGCTGACCCTGGCCGACATGCAGATGGTCTATACGCTTGAAATGGCCAATATGGGCGGGGCGCTCGATAGCTATCCGGCGCTGCAGTCCTATCGGGACCGGCTGCACCGGCAAGCCGGGCTGAAAAAGGCGATCGAGGTCGGCGGTCCGCTCGTTCCGTCTAGCTGGGCGCGCCTTTGAATGCCCGGCAAGCCGCGCCACCGGGTTCAAGCGTGATCCGAGGGATAGAATGGTCGCGCACTCGAGGCGAGGCGTACCCGGCCTTGCATCCGAAACAATAATTAATCACTTGATTAATTAGTCCGCGCGGCTACTTGGCGGGTTCCTCCATGGCGCGCAGAAGGATCGATCATGACACAAACCGCACGCGGACGTGGCCGGCCCCAAACGAACGAAATCGATGCGGCGAAGGCGATCATGACCAGCGCGGTTGCGATATTCGCCGACAAGGGCTTCGATGCGGCCAATCTGCGCGAGATTGCGGAGGCGGCCGGCGTCAACATGGCACTCGTGTCCTATAATTTCGGTTCGAAGCTGGGATTGTGGAAGCGGATCATCGAGGCCGTCGGCCACAGGATAGAAGAGCGACAGGCTTCGCTCGCCCAGGCCACCGGCTTTGGCGATTCAGGTGCGGCCCTTCGTGCATCGATGAGTGCATTTATCGGCTTCATGGACGCCCGGCCCGAGGTGGCGCGCTTCATGATGCGCGACATGGACCACGATCCTGAACGGGCGCAGTGGCTCTACCAGAACGTGACGCGCCGCCTGCTCGACCATTTCCTGCCCCTCATTGAAAGGGCCCGGACGGACGGCTACACCCACGTCCCGCACCCCGAACTGGCCCTCCAGCAATTTGCGTTCGGCACGGCTGTCGGCATCCTGCGGCGTGACC
The DNA here is from genome assembly GCA_020847445.1 of Sphingomonadaceae bacterium. Classification (GTDB taxonomy): domain Bacteria; phylum Pseudomonadota; class Alphaproteobacteria; order Sphingomonadales; family Sphingomonadaceae; genus Sphingorhabdus_B. The sequence goes on from JADLBY010000198.1 coordinate 3,764, forward strand.
GGCTTGCCCAGAGGTCGCCCGAATTCCTCGACGACGACAGCTTTCGCGCCGCATTGCAGGAAACGCTTGTCGAACCGTTGTTCCGCCGTGGCTGACGCAGTGCGACCAGCGCACCAGGGCGGGGACTATGTGTTCAAGCCGCACGAGCGCCCTTTTCTGGCCGGGTCCCCCGCAACGCCGGATCATCCGGCGCGGCGCAAGCTGGGCTATCTGCTCATCGGGATCTATCTGGCCATCCTCGGCGGGTTCCAGAACGGGCTGCTGCTGGCCAATTTACCGGGGCTTCAGGGCCATCTGGCACTGACATCGGTCGAGGCGGGCTGGGTCACGGTCGCCTACAACATGACCAATGCGTGCATGAGCATTTTGCTGTTCAAGCTACGCCAGCAATTCGGCATCCAGCGCTTCGTCAGGATCGCGATGGCGACGCTGCTGCTGGCCAATTTCGTTCAGCTGTTCGACGCGGGCTACCGGATCGAACTTGTCTCGCGCGGGATTTCCGGCATCGCGGCCAGCGGCCTTTCCACGCTGGGCATCTATTACCTTATGCAGGGCCTGCCGGCGAAGGCCCGGATCGCGGGCGTGCTGATCGGGCTGGGCCTGTCGCAGATCGCCTTGCCGTTGGCGCGTGCCATTTCCCCGGCTCTGATCGCGGGGGGTGACATCACCCATCTGTTCGATCTGCAATTCGCGCTGTCGCTGATGGCGTTCGGCATGGTCTTCATCCTGCCGCTTCCGCCGGGCGAAATCGAAAAGGCATTCGAAAAACTTGATCTCGTGACGTTCCCGCTGCTGGCCATCGGCATGGGCCTGCTATGCGCGTTTCTGGTGCAGGGCAGGATCCAGTGGTGGACAACGCCATGGCTGGGCTGGGCGCTGGCGGGCGCGATCCTGTTGATCGGCGCGGCTTTCCTGATCGAACACAATCGCGCCAATCCCATGCTCCACACCCGCTGGATGACCAGCAAGGACATCGTGATCTTTGCGTCGACGGGCGCGCTGATGCGCGTGTTGCTGTCGGAACAGGGCTTTGGCGCTGGCGGCCTGCTGACCACCGTCGGAATGATCAACGACCAGCTCGTCACCTATTACTGGATCATCACCGGCGCGACCTTTATCGGGCTCGTGGTGCTGATCGCACGGCTGGATACCAGCGATCTGCAACGGCCCTTGCTCGTCGCACTGGCGCTGATCGCGGTGGCCGCGTTTGTCGACACGCAGGCGGGCCTGCTGTCGCGGCCCGAAAACTTTTATTGGACGCAGGCGATGATGGCCTTTGCGGCGATCTATTTCATCGGCTCGGCAATGATGGAGGGGCTGCTGCGCGCATTGGCGCAGGGCATGCAATACATCATCAGCTTCATTGCCGTCTTCTCCCTGTCACAGACGCTCGGCGGGCTTGCAGGGGTTGCCGGGCTGGCGGCGTTCCAGACGATCCGGGCGAAGGTCCACCTGATGGACATAGGCCGGGAACTGACGCTGAGTGACCCCGCTGTAGCCCAGGCGATTCAACTTCGCGCCGCCGCGTATAATGGCACTATCGCCGATCCGGTGCTGCGGCAGGCAAGCGGCGCGGGGCAGCTGGTGCAGCAAGCCGGGCGCGATGCGGCGATCCTGGCTTTCAATGACATGTTTTTTCTGATCGGCATCATCGCTTCCCTCGCATTCGCGGCGATCCTTGCAAAATGGATCTACAACCGCCGCCGGGGGATCAACCCGCTGGCCAAAGAGCTTGAGGCGCTGGCATCGATCATGGGCGGAGCAAAAGAATGAACGACGACAACGCCGACCGGGAACCGACCGCGACACCCGCCGGACCTGCGGCTGAAACCGGCGCTGCCGACGCGGCGCCGACGCAGGAAAACCCGGAAGGCTGGGCGCCCGAACGATCGCGCAAAAAGACAATCTTCTTCGCGGTTGCCATCGTGCTGGGCGCGCTTGCCGCACTCTATGCCTGGCAATTGCCGCCCTTCCGGTCCGACAGCCAGACCACGGACAACGCCTATGTGCGCGGCCAGACCACGATCATCAGCCCGCAGGTTACAGGCTATGTAACCGAAGTGCTGGTGCAGGATTTCGCGCAGGTGGCCGCCGGGCAGGCGCTGGTCCGCATAGACGACCGCATTTATCGCCAGCGCGTGGCGCAAGGACAGGCCGGGATCGCCACCCAAACGGCCAGCCTGGACAATGCGGGACAAAACCGGCGTTCAAGCGAGGCGCAGGTCAGGTTACAGGAGGCGTCGGTGGCCAATGCTCGCGCCCAGCTTGCCAAGGCGCAGGCAGATATGCGCCGGGTCGATGAATTGGCCGACGAAGGTTCGGTATCCTTGCGCGAACGCGACCAGACGCTGGCCGCGCTGCGCCAGGCGCAGGCGGGCGTGACGCAGGCGATGGCCCAGCGCGACATCGCGCGCGAACAATTGCGTTCGGTGAATGTCGGGCAGGGCGGGCTGGAAGCGCAGGTCGAGAATGCGACAGCGTCGCGCGATCTCGCACAGATCGATCTCGACAACACGATCATTCGCGCCCCGCGCGCCGGCAGGCTGAGCGAGGTTGCGGTGCGCGAAGGGCAATTGGTCTCGCCGGGTGCGCAGCTGATGTATCTTGTGCCCGAACGGCTGTGGGTGGTCGCCAATTTCAAGGAAGCGCAGACCGCCGAAATCCGCGTCGGGCAAAGCGCGACACTGGAAATCGACGCGCTGGGCGGGCTTGAGCTAACGGGCAAGGTGCAGAGCGTGTCGCCTGCCGCAGGCAGCGAGTTCAGCGTTATCAAGCCCGATACGGGCGCCGGTAATTTCGTGAAGGTTCCGCAGCGCATCGCCGTCCGCATCCGTATCGATCCGGGGCAGAGGGCGGCCCAGAGACTTGGCCCCGGCATGTCGGTGATTGCCACCGTTCATACAGGAGACCGTTGATGCGCCGGATCGGTCTCCCCCTGCTGAGCCTGAGCCTGTTGGTCGGGTGCGCACCGGCCCTTGCGCCGATACCTGCTGCCAGCACGGTGGCGCCGCCGATGGCATGGCGCACTTCGCTTGAGGGGCGGGCCGAGATCGAGCCGCAATGGTGGAACGCATTTGGCGACCCGGCCCTTGCATGGATCGTGGCGGCGGCACGGGCGAACAATCCCGACATCGCAATCGCATCCGCGCGGGTGCGAGAAGCGCGCGGGCAGGAACGCGCATCGCGCAGCCTGCTGGTGCCCACGCTCGATGGCTCGACCGGGGTGAGCGAGGCGCGCAGCCTGAACGCCTTTGGCACCGCCTCGCGTTCGCTTGGCGTGCAGCCGGTGTTCCAGGCCGCGTATGAGGTGGATCTGTTCGGCCGCAACCGCGCGCAGGTCGATGCCGCCAGCGCCAATACCGCGGCGACACAGGCCGCGCGCGAAGCTGCCGCCCTTGCAGTGACGGCGACCGCCGTTTCGGGCTATATCACCCTGCTGACGCTGGACCGCCGGCTCGAAACCTTGCGCGAAACGCTGGGGGCGCGGGCCGAGGCGCTTAAGATCGCGCGCGATCGCGCCGAAGTCGGCTATACCTCGCAGCTTGAACTGCGGCAGGCACAGGCCGAATATCGCGCGGCGCAGCAACAGATCCCTGCCGTCGAGGCCTCCATCGCAAGGCAGGAAAATGCCTTGTCGCAGCTGATCGGCGAAACCCCGCGTGCCCTCGCGCGGGGCGGAAATTTTGCAGGGCTGCAAACCCCTGCCATCCCTGCCGTGTTTCCCAGCGAATTGACCCGGCGCAGGCCCGATATCGCGCAGGCGGAATTCAATCTTGCGGCCAGCGATGCCCGCATGCGCGCCGCGCGGGCCCAATTTCTCCCCCAGCTGCGCCTTGCCGCCTCTGCTGGTGCGGTGCTGTCGTCCCAGCTGGACGATCCGGTCGGTATATGGTCGCTTGGCGGCAGCATTCTTGCGCCCTTCTTTAGCGGCGGAAGGCTGGAAGGACAGTTCGACGCCGCTACTGCGCAGCGCGATCAGGCCGCCTTTGCCTATCAGCGAACGGTGCTGACGGCATTCCGCGAAGTAGAGGATCAACTGGTCTTGATCGACCGCCTTGGGGAACAGGAACGCGCGCTTGTGGCCCAGCGCGAAGCGGTCGCCGATGCACTTCGCCATGCGACCAATCGCTATCGCGCGGGCTATTCGCCCTATCTGGAGCAGATCGACGCACAGCGTGCGTTACTCTCGGTGGAGCTCGCGATCCTGCAGGTGCGCAGCGATCGCCTGACGGCCCATGTCGCATTATACCAGGCCCTTGGCGGCGCTCCGGAAAGCGAAGCTTGACATGGTTTGGGATGGTCGGGTCCGAAAACCACCCGGCTCCGGGCGCAAAGCTGCCGTACTCAATGCAGCGCGGACGATCGTCAATTTGAGCGCAGGTTACCACCAAGGGATGAACGAAGGTTCCTTGTGGGGAAGCTGCGCCCATTCCATCAACCGTCATCGGTTGGGTTTGTTGTTCCGAGCAGCAGATTATGGCCAAGGTGTATCGGCAGCGCGCCTCTGTGGCACCCCACTCGAAAGCGGCTAACCGACCGGGTTTCACCATCAAGGTTGATAAAAATATCCTCCTCGGCTTCGAACGTGACCCACGGGCTCCGCGCGGTAATCTTGAGACCATCCACGCTGCCCGCACCCTCGTGCAGGAAGCGGCCAAGGGCATCGAGCCCCGCGTTCCGGTCTAATTCCGGCAGGATCATCAGGTCGAGTTCGCCATCATCCAGCAACGCTTCGGCGCATAGCTGGATGCCACCGCCGGCCTGTCTGCCGTTGCCGATGGCCAATGCCAGAAACGATCCCTCCCAGGAAAAGTGCCGGGCCGTGAAGCGGCCTCTGCAAGCGGTAAGTTCCCGTGCGCGGCGCAGGCCGGTCAGGACATAGGCGAAACCACCGAGCGTATGTTTCAGGGCCGGATCGGTTTCTGCCGTGACCTGTGACCCGAATCCGCCCGTCACCAGATTGACGAAGGGGCTGTCGTCCAGAACACCGATGTCGATCCAGCACACTGGTGCGACAAGGGTCAAGCGCAACGACGCAGTCATGTCGTCGATGGGGATTCCCGTCGAACGCGCGAAATCGTTGGCCGTCCCAAGCGGCAGGATACCGAACGAACAGTGCCCGAACGAGCCTGCCCGAAAGGCGGCAGCAAAGACCTCGTTCACGGTGCCGTCTCCGCCACCGGCGACGATGCGATCCACGCGGCCTTGCTGCGCCTTCATAACAGCTTCGTTCGCGAACCGCCCCGCATCGCCATTTTCCCATGTGACGCGAACCTCGACGTCATGACCATCGGCCCGGACCGAGCGAACTGCCTCTCGTACCCGCGGGTCCTGCGCTGACTTCCCGTGAAGTATGAGGAACACGCTCACCCTCGGGGATGCGGTGTTCACATTCTTGCTTATGGCCAATTATCAGTCCTCAGCCGCGTCCACTGTTGCGACCTGCAACCGACCCGTCCAACCAGGCACCCTCTGCCGACTATCGTGTCATCATCGATCACGCTGATGGTTCCCGCAAACGTCCTGCCGATATCGGGCACAAAAACCCTGCCGCGCCAGACGCCGGGCCTCTCCAGCGCAAAATCCTGAAAAAGCCGCGACCCGATAAGAGGATCGGTGCCACCTCTGCGCGCATCTGCCTGTGCCTTTTCGTTGGCCCAAATCACGACACCGCACATGCGCTCGCCGCAGCGCTCAACCCGGACATGAACGCTGTTCTGCGGGTTTTTCCACGTCCCGAAAGACTGATCGCTCGCATACGCGACAGATTGCGGCGCCATCACCGCCACCGCCACCGCCAGAAGGATCAACGCCAGCCGCCGCACGCTTAAAGACTCCGGGACAGGCGGCGCAAGCCGAGCGCCAGGATGATAAGGAAGACACCGCGGAAGAGAAAGCTGATCCCAACGATTCCCGCCAGGAACACAAGGCTGCTCGCCGGGCCTGAAAACAGGAGGAATCCGCCAAGCACGATGTCGAGCAGGCCGAGCGCAAAGCGCCATCCCCGATCATGGGATCCCTTGATCGCGCTCACCAATTCGAGAATCCCGGCAACGAACAGCCAGAATCCGATCGCCCAGACCAGCGACAAGGCACCGGCAAAGGGCGCGAAGAGGACGAAACCCCCTGCCGCGACCCCGAGCAGGCCCAGCAGCGCCTCAATCCAGCGCCCCCGCTTCGAAAGCGAAGACAGGCCAGAAATCAGGGCAACGAGACCATAGGTCAGCAACATCACACCAAGCAAAAAACCCGTGGCCAATCCCGTCGCCAGCGGGTTGCCCAACGCCAGCGATCCGATCAGGACAACAAGCACGCCATAAGCCAGGATCCATCCCCAAGCTGGTCCGGGTTCAGTTTCCACCGATGACGTCAATGGGTCGTTCTGCGGCATGACTTCCTCCACATTGCGCAAAAATTAGGCCAAGATGCCTCATTACGATAAATCTTTGACACTTACCTGGAATTACCATCGGTCAAAATCCGTCTGTAAATTCCGACTTCGCGCCAGCGTCGTTCGCGACTGAAGTGCCTGATATACTGCCACGGAGCGACAATAGAACTGAAACACCAAGCACGTGCGGCGGAATTCGGGATGGTCGTCGTGTGCTCGCATATCGCTGCTTAAGCGAGTTGTCACCTGCTGCTGTGAGCCAGTGGGCAAGGGCAGTGAATCGGCAAAAATCGCAAAAACGGGTGCCGATGAAGGCCCAGACCGGCTACCAGAATGGGCTTGTCGCGAGCTACAATCGACTGGTCGCAAGACCCATATTGGGGATAGTGGTGGGGGTTTCGGAAAACTTATCACATTATAACCACACGATATATGCTGTCCGTGGATCTCTCCTCCGTCCATTAATCATGAAAATCTCAGTTGTTGTTCGGCCGGGCTGGATCGCCAGACCAGTCGAACACCGCAGTCAGGCACCGTCATTCGCGCGGAGGCGGCCTTGGCGTGGCCGATAGCGTGGCAATGACCAGCCGTACCTGATTGCGCCTCCGCGCAGTGCGAAGCCTACCATGAATGCCGCGGACACGCCGACTTCCCGGTCAATGCCCAGCGCGTTGGTGCAAACGAAAGTGATTGCAGCGGCCAATGCGGCGGTCACGTAGATCTCGTAGGAAAAGATGATGGACCGCTCCTGGCTCAGCGTGTCACGGACGATGCCGCCAAAGCATGCCGTTATCATGCCCATGATGACAGAAGCGACCGGACCTGCGCCGGCACCGATCGCCCGTTCGGCGCCTCTCGCGGCAAACAGGGCTAACCCGACTGCTGCGGGATGCCTTTCCCGATGCGCTTATCGGTTTTCGCTCCAACAGCCGCGAAGTGCAGGTTCACGCGACTCTTGCAGGGGCCGGGGTTGCGGCGCTCGCCCGCTATCGTGCCGATGGGGAGCTCGGGCTAATTCGCCTGTACCCCGACAGACCTGACCTTGTTCGAGACATCTGGATAGGTGTGCATGTGGACATGCGCCACATGCCGAGAGTGCGGGCAGTGACCGATACAGTTGTCGAAGCACTGCGGAAAACGCCGCGATTCTCAATCCGGGTTACTGAACCCCAAGTGTTGATAGAGCAAGACAGGCTCGAGCACACGCTGGAGCCAGCTTTTCGTCGCAATACCTTGATCAACCGTCGCCGGATCCGCTGCTACCTAGAGAGCTACCTAGCGATCTGCGAGCGGAAATCCAGTTGGCCCAACGGCCATTTAATACGTTGAAATATATGGATAAATTGGTGGACGCACTTGGGCTCGAACCAAGGACCCGCTGATTAAGAGCGGCTTTGCATCCACATGCGTTCGCTAGTGTCCGCCGAATTTGGTGCACCCGCAAATTTTTCAAGGTGAACTGCGCCGAGCAATTGATGGTGATGGCAGATGCCTGCTGCCTAACATCCGATCCGAGGTAAAGCCCACACCTTGCTGATTTATAATGGCGTCACCAACGATCTGACCAAAGAAGATACCGGCCGTAACTCACTGAGTATCCGATGCAGATCCCGCGGAGGCAAAGCCAGCGGATCGACAAGCCTGGCTGCCATCCACGTGATCTCAGGCTACGGTATCTTGGCCGTCATCAAAGGTGATAGACGGAGCGGGCGTCCCGCCGCCGTTTGCACCCGCCTTCTTAGAAAAACATGAGATCGGCGCCGAGATGCAAGGCTTTTTCATGTGCTTGCGGTGCCACAGTGACCAGCCGGGCTTTCAGCATGTCGCCGGCATCCTTCTTCATCTGATTGCAGTTGGCCCTGAGGTCGTTGGCCGACCAGATCGTATCGGCATTCATCCCGGCAAGCTCATCAACATAGCTGCACGCTGTGATCAGACTGCGGGCCCAGCTTGGAAGCATTATACCTTCGCCGCCAGTGCTGTCTCGGGTCACGCCCTGACACAGGCCCTTGACCCGCTGGCGGCTACCTTCGGAGGATTCTCCCGTACGCCAGGCGGCATGGAGTGCGTCCAGAATACCATCGACGCGTCGTTCGTACTTGCTCCAGGCCGAGGCTTCATCAGCCCGCGCAGTTGCTGGTGCCAGTAACAGGGCTGCGGCAAGGCTTGCAGCGATGGGCTTCATTTATTTTGCTCTCCTGCGCAGGGACTGCCGGAAACATCGCATTCGTGGATGCGGCAGTCATCCCCCGGTTCAGGGGATTGTGACTTGTGAGAATGCCCTGTTCAGGGGGTGGCGCGAATCCACGGCATCGCTAAGTCTTGTTTGCTAGGCAGTAATACGGGGCCGGGTAAGTTTCATGAGATCGCGATTGTCGCCGGCGACTGTAATGATCGGGCTGGTTCTGGCCGGACTTCTGGCCGGGGCTGTCCTGATACAAATGGCGATCAGTCGGCCATGGCTGGCCCTCGCGTTTACCGCAGATGATTCCGGTATCATCCATGTGACGCCTGCGTCCGGCGTTGATGGCTCTGCGATCGTTTCCGGGCCGATCGCTGCCATCCGCGGGAGCGACGGCAGAAGAGTTGCGATCGAGGCTGGCGATCTGATCGAAGAGCCGGACACGCTGGCGACCTATGCCGAAATGCGGCGCTTCTTTGCGCGACAGTCGATGCTTGAGGGGGTGGTGAGCGGCCGGAGTGTTTCGATCGAAACGGCAGGTGCCAGGCCCGCGCAGCAGACGACCCTTGCACCGGCGCGAATGCGGCCCATCAGCGATCTTCCTGCCGCCTTCTGGGTGCAGATGCTGGTTGGACTGGCAAGTTTCCTCATCGGCGGCTGGGTCTGGGCGCTGCGGCGCAGCGATACGGCTGCCCGCCTTTTCGCCCTGGCGAGCCTTGGCATTCTTGTTTTCACCTTTCCTGCCGCGCTTTACAGCACCCGCGAACTCGCCATCGACGGCGACCTGTTCCGCGCCCTTTCGGTGATGAACCACGGCGGCGCGCTGCTGTTCGGCGCGGCGATGATTGCCCTGCTGCTGCGTTATCCAAGGCCTCTGGTTCCGGCCCGTTGGCTATGGGCGCCGTTCGCGTTGTTCGGGGCATGGTGGCTGGGTGACAGCCTGCAGGTGTTCGATGGCCCCCCTGCCGGTTCGCACCTGCCAACGATGCTGGAGATGCTCGGCATCTTTTTTGCAGCGGCGGGACAATATTGGCGCTCGCGCGGTGATCCGGCGGCGCGGGCGGTAGTGCGCTGGTTTGGCCTGTCGGTTGCGGTCGGGGCAGGGGCATTCGTCTTCACGGTCATTGCGCCCAGCCTGGTCGGGCTGACGCCGGGCTTGCCGCAGGGTTATGCCTTTGCCTTCTTCCTCCTGATCCACATCGGCATGGCCATCGGGGTCGCGCGTTACCGGCTGTTCGATCTCGATCGCTGGGCCTTCCGCATCCTGTTCTACATGACCGGCGCCGCACTGCTGATCGCGGTGGACGCGGCGCTGATTTCGTGGATCGCGCTTGAGCGTGCGCCGGCTTTCGGGCTGGCGCTTGTAATGGTCGGCTTCCTTTACCTGCCGCTGCGCGACATCATCGCGCGCAAGCTGTTCCGGCGTGACGGAGAGATCGAGGCAAGTTTTCAGGACATACTCGCCATTGCGCTTGCAGAGGGCGAGGTCGAGCGCATGGACCGCTGGCGCGGCTTGCTCGATCGGGTGTTCCAGCCGCTGAAGATCGTAGCCGGTCAAGCGGTTGAAGCATCTACGGTGATTGAAGACGGCGCAGCCCTGGCGATCCCCGCTACCGGACCGCTGCCACCGCTGCGCCTGGAACATGCCATGCACGGCCGGCGCCTGTTCGGTTCGCGCGAACAGGCCAGGGCGAGCGAGTTGTGTGCGATGCTGTCCCAAGCCATCGCCAGCCGCTTCGCCCACGAACAAGGCGCGGCCGAAGAGCGCCAGCGCATCACCAGCGACATGCACGACAATATCGGGGTGCAACTGCTCGGCGCGCTGCACAGCCGCGACCCGGTCCGCAAGGACGAGCTGATCCGCGACACGCTCGCCGACTTGCGCGAGATCATCAACAACAGCGCTGGCGAGCGGCTGACCCTGGCCGAACTGATGGCTGATCTCAGGGTGGAGATCGCCGACCTGCTGTCATCGGTCGGTATTGGGCTGGTCTGGCAGGTGGACACCCAGGCCGAACTTCCGCCGCAAGCGGTAGCCGCCATGCGCTCGATCCTGCGCGAGGCCGTGGGCAATGCCCTGCGCCATGCGGAGGCCACCACGGTCGGCATACGGCTGGGTGACGTGGCGAGCGGCCTTGTCCTGATGGTTGCCGATGACGGCAACGGCTTCGATCCCGAAACCGCGCCAGCGGGCAACGGCCTGCGCAACATGCGCTCACGGGCCACGGCGCTCCACGGCACGATGACGGTTTCGCGGGGCGCTGCCATGGGGATGCGCGGAACGGTGATCGAGGTTCGCTTTCCGCGCGAAGGCGTCGCGGCGTGAAATCCGTGCTGATCCTCGAAGATGTATCGGAAACGCTGCAGTGGCTGGGCGAGATCGCGGCCGAGGCGTTTCCGGGTTGCGGGGTGACGGGTGCCTCCACCGTGCGCGATGCGCTGGCCGCAATGGACCGGCACGTGTTTGACCTTGCCTTGATCGACCTGCGCCTGCCCGACGGATCTGGGCTGGATGTGCTGCGCCAGTTACGAGTAAATTCTCCCGATACGATCTGCGTCGTCACCACCGCGATGGCCGATGACAGCTCGATCGTCGGCGCGCTTTCGGCTGGCGCCTCGGGCTACCTGTTGAAGGAGCAGATGCGCGAAGGGATCATCCGCCAGTTGCAGCAGATCAAGGAAGGGGTGCCGGCGCTGTCGCCCTCGATTGCCCGGCGGATCATGGAGCATTTCCGGCGGACCGGGCCGGCAGCAGGCGAAACCGGCAACCTGACAGCGCGCGAGCTGGAAGTGCTCACCCTGATCGGACGCGGCATGCGCAATGCCGAAGTCGCCGCGCAGCTCATGCTCAGTGAGAATACGGTCTCGGGCTATATCAAGGCGATCTACCGCAAACTGGGGATTTCCAGCCGGGCCGAAGCGTCGTGGCATGCCGCGCAGCTTGGTTTGTCCTATGGCGGAAAAGAAGGGAAGTGACTGCCTCGAAGATCGCAGGCGTCATGTATTTTCAAGGAATTGTCTCCGCCGCGTTAGCCCCCTGAACAGGGGGTGCATGATGTCCCGAAGACCAGTTAGGCGGGGATCGGCTCGCGGTACTGCGCGCGCGGGCGTTTAACGGGGACAGTTTCAGAGATGACCGGCACGTTTGCGACCAACGCTGTATTGAAGACCACGACCGCCATTGTGGGCGCGCTAGGTTCTGTTGCCCTGCTGGCGGGATTGCCTGCACCTGCGTTCGGACAAGTCACCGGCTCGGAGCAGATCCCCGGAAGCCCAGACGGAGCCGAGAACGGGTCGAACTCCGACGGCAATTCCGTCGATTTCGTGGACATCTCCGGCGACGGTACGTCGGTCATCGGCTTTCACAACAAGGTGGTCGGCAACAAGTCTGTTCTCGAAGCCTGGGTATTCACCCCGACCGGCGCGACGAAACTCGCAGCGCCGACCGGCTACCTTCACTACGTTGGCTATGGCATATCCGATGATGCCTCAGTGATCGTCGGCGAGGCCAAGCCGACCGCACGCACGGATTTCACCGGCATGGTGGGCGTAAAATGGCTGAACGGCACGCCCACGATCCTGGCACAACCTACCGGCGCTGGAAATTACAAGGCAGTCGCCGTCAGCGGTGACGGCA
>JADLBY010000199.1 GCA_020847445.1 Sphingomonadaceae bacterium
CTAAGCACATGGCCGATGGCCCAGATGACCAGACCCGCGATCCAGAGGCGCAGGCCAAGGCCCACGGCACCCGCCAGCGTCCCGTTCAGAATCGCGAGTGCTCGCGGCGCACCGCCTAGCAGGATGGGTTCGGTCAGCGCGCGGTGAACCGGCGCGTGAAAGCCCGCGACAGGTTCTGTGCTCACGAACATCAGACCAACGCTCCGCCGCCGAAGCTGAAGAAAGTGAGAAAAAACGAGCTGGCCGCAAAGGCAATCGACAGGCCGAACACGATCTGGATCAGACGGCGGAACCCGCCATTGGTATCGCCAAACGCCAGGGTCAGGCCGGTGCCGATGATGATCAGCACGGCCATGATCTTGGCTACCGGACCCTGGACTGAATCGAGGATCGACTGGAGCGGCGCTTCCCACGGCATGGAAGATCCTGCCGCATAAGCGGGCGCGGACATGGCGAGGACAAGGACAGTGGCTGTCGCCAGTGCGAAAGCGCGGCGGGAACGGCGGACAAACAGGTTGTTCATATTTTTTCTCCAGCTGGGGTGAGGGAATAATCGCCATTGGCACTGAGGCCCTGGATGCGGGCCAGTTCAGCAAGGCGGCGGCCGTGGCCGTCGCGCACCAGCACAGCGACAAGATCGATAGTTTCGGCAATCAGCGGGCGCGGCACGGTAACGACCGCTTCCTGGATCAGTTGCTCCATCCGGCGCAGGGCACCCAGCGCACTGCCAGCATGGATCGTGCCGACGCCTCCGGGATGGCCGGTGCCCCAGGCTTTGAGGAGATCGAGGGCTTCAGCGCCCCGCACCTCGCCAATCGGGATGCGGTCGGGGCGCAGGCGTAGCGACGAGCGCACCAGATCGGACAGCGACGCGACCCCGTCCTTGGTCCGCATCGCCACCATATTGGGTGCCGCGCACTGGAGTTCGCGTGTATCCTCGATCAGCACGACCCGGTCGCTCGTTTTGGCAACTTCGGCGAGCAACGCATTGACCAGCGTGGTTTTGCCGGTGCCGGTGCCACCGGCGACAAGGATGTTCTTGCGCTCCGCGACCGCCGTGCGCAGGACTTCGGCGTCATGCCGGTCCATGATCCCGGCGATCACATAGTCATCCAGCGTGAATACGGCGACGGCGGGCTTGCGGATCGCAAAGGTCGGCGCCGCCACCACTGGCGGCAACAGACCTTCGAACCGTTCGCCGGTTTCGGGAAGTTCGGCCGAAACACGCGGACTTGCCCCATGCACCTCGACGCCAACATGATGCGCCACCAGCCGGACGATCCGTTCGCCGTCCTGGGCCGACATATACTCACCCGTATCGGCGATGCCGCTACCGAGCCGATCGACCCAGAGCTTGCCATCGGGATTGAGCATCACCTCGATAACGGCGGGATCTTCGAGCCAGGCACCGATCGATATGCCGAGCGCCGTGCGCAGCATCCGTGCACCGCGCATGCTGGCCTCAAATCTCGCTGTCTGCTGGCTCAAGTGCTGCCCCTGTGAAGGCGGCCAGGCGGGATGCCCGGTTTCAGGGGATGAGTAAAAGAGCCAGAAAATGCCCTTCGGCAACAGCTATGTGCGGGCGTAGTGGCAGCGGCGGCAATGACTTGCGCGCGGCGAATTTCCCTGTGAGCTGAGCGCTATACACTTCCCTTCGGAGCATCAGAGTTGACTGGTAAATGCGCCCTGCCCTTGCGCGACACCGGCTTTTCCGATATTATGACCTTATGTAGTCACAAGGAGCCGATGTGGAGTCGATTCAAATCCGCGATGCCAAGGCAAAATTCTCGGCGCTTGTCGAAGCTGCCGAGCATGGACGCCCTACAACCATCACCCGGCACGGACGTCCCGCCGCTGTGGTGGTTCCCATTGCCGACGCCCGGCGACTCTATCCGGACGACCGCCGGTCCTTTGCCGATTTGTTGCTGGCATTTCCCGGCGGCGTGGAATTTGAACGCGACGGCACGCCCCTTCGCGAGATCGATCTTTGACGTCAGGATTTCTGCTCGACACGTCCGTGGTCTCGGTCCTTGCTCCGGGCAAACCCAGCCCGGATAACGCATTGGCGGCATGGCTGCGCGAGCAAAGCGAGAAACTGTATATATCTGCGATCACGATTGCCGAAATTGAGCAAGGCATCTGCAAGCTGCGCCGCGCTGGCGGACGCGAACGCGCAGATCATCTTGAGAAATGGCTCGATGCCCTGCTCGATGACGGGAGTGAGCGGATATTGCCGCTCGATGCCAGAACGGGAAGGATAGCGGGCGCTCTGTCGGACAAGGCGCTGGCTGCGGGTCGCCATCCCGGTTTCGCCGATGTGGCGATTGCTGCCACGGCGATCGCGCATGACCTCGTGCTGCTAACCTGCAATGGCAAGCATTTTGAGCCGCTCGGCGTGCCGTTCGTCGATCCGATCGAACGCCTGCCATCTGTGTCCTGACCTATTCGTCTGTACCAACTGTGCCCTTCCCCTTGACCGATGCCAGGACATCTTCGGGAATTTCATCAAGCAGGCTCTTGCCGCTGGCGTATCGCCGCCCGAGCGTCTGGACGAAGCCTTCATAACGCTTGCGCCCCTTCACTTGCGCCACAGCCTGATCTTCATCGGGCAGCGGCGGCGTTACCGACAGCCAGAACCGCACGAACAGGGCCAGTGCTTCGGTGGTCAGCCCGGTATTGCGTTCAAGCCGCTGTACCTGCCGCGACAGCCTGTCGAGCCGCCGCGAAAAAGCGGCTTCCAGCCTGTCAGCCCCGTCTGGCGACAAATAGGAAGCGACCGCCGCTTCGACGATGGCCGAGCGCGAGATGCGGCGGCGGATGGCAAGTTCGCCGACCTGTTTGGCAAGCTCTGGCGGAAAATAGACATTGAGGCGCGTGCGCATGGGGGTTTCCCGATCAGAGGTTCATGTCATCGCCGGGATCAAGACTGACCTGGCGCGCAATCCCTGCCTGCATCGTCCGCCGGACCTGCGCCTGCCGGGCGGCATCATCCGCATCGTCCTCGGTAATGTCGAACTCCTGCGCGGGTGGTGGCACGGGATTCGGCTCCTTGACGATCGCAACATGGTCAGGGAGTTCGGGTTCGCGCCGTATGCCGCCATTGGCCGCGTCTTCGATCTGTTTCGTGACCTCGGCAATCGCGCGGGCGTCGGGCCTCACAATTCGTCCGCTCCAGTCGTCCGCGCGCGCAATCGCTGGCTCCGGCTCTGGCGGCGGCATGATCCGCATCTTGAGCCGTGGATCTTCGTAATAGCGCGCCTTGCGTGCCCGCACCGGGAACACGCCCGACATCATCACAATCTCGTCCTGCGGCGGCAATTGCATGACTTCGCCTGGTGTCAGCAAGGGCCGGGCGGTTTCGGAACGCGACACCATCAAATGTCCGAGCCAGGGGGACAGCCGGTGTCCGGCATAGTTTTTCATGGCGCGCAATTCGGTGGCGGTGCCGAGCGCGTCGGATACCCGCTTGGCGGTGCGTTCATCATTGGTCGCAAAGCTCACCCGGACATGGCAATTGTCGAGGATCGAGTTGTTCTGGCCGTAAGCCTTCTCGATCTGGTTCAATGACTGGGCGATCAGGAAGGCCTTGAGGCCATAGCCTGCCATGAAGGCGAGGGCAGACTCAAAGAAGTCCAATCGCCCAAGTGCTGGAAACTCGTCGAGCATCAACAATACGCGGTGGCGTTTGGTCTTGGGTGCGAGTTCTTCGGTCAATCGCCTGCCGATCTGGTTGAGGATCAGGCGGATGAGCGGCTTGGTCCGGCTGATATCGGACGGCGGCACCACCAGATACAGCGTTGCCGGACGCGCGCCATCGACCAGATCGGCGATCCGCCAATGACAGGCGCGCGTGACGGCGGCGACCACCGGATCGCGGTAAAGGCCGAGGACCGACATGGCCGTCGAGAGCACGCCGGAGCGTTCATTGTCGGATTTATTGAGCAACTCGCGCGCAGCCGATGCCACCACCGGATGCGGCCCTGCTTCGCCCAGATGGGCTGTCGCCATCATCGCTGCCAGGGTCTGGCCAATCGTGCGCGAGGGGTCGGACAGAAAAGCCGCTACCCCCGCCAGCGTCTTGTCGGGCTCGGCATAGAGCACATGGAGAATTGCGCCCACCAGCAGCGAATGGCTGGTCTTCTCCCAATGGTTCCGGCGCTCCAGACTTCCTTCGGGATCGACGAGCACATCGGCGACATTCTGGACATCGCGAACTTCCCATTCCCCGCGCCGGACCTCCAGCAAGGGATTATAGGCCGAAGACGCGGAATTGGTCGGATCGAACAGCATCACCCGGCCATGCTGCGCCCGAAAGCCTGCCGTCAGTGTCCAGTTCTCACCCTTGATGTCATGAACGATGGCCGAGCCCGGCCAGGTGAGCAGCGATGGCACGACCAGTCCAACGCCCTTGCCCGAACGGGTTGGCGCAAAACAGAGCACATGTTCCGGGCCATCATGACGCAGGAACAGATTGCCGAGCTTGCCGAGCACCACGCCGCTCTCACCCAGCAGCCCGGCAGCGCGAACCTCGGGCAATTTGGCCCAGCGGGCAGAGCCATAGGTTTCAGCATGCTTGGCTTCGCGGGCACGCCACACCGACATGGCGATGGCGACCACGATCGAGATCAACCCGCCGGATGTGGCAATATAGGCCCCGTGCAGAAAGATGGCGGGCGCATAGGCATCATAGCTGAACCACCACCAGAAAAAGGACGGCGGCGAATAGACAGGTATGTGCCCGAGCATGAACCAGGGCGCGCCAAGGCCGGCCTGATAGCCAAGCGCGGCGGCGGTCCATTGCGTGGCTCCCCAGACAGCGGCCAGTACGATGGCGAACACCGCCAGCACCTGGCCCCATAATATCTTCGTTGCGGACATGGCTGATGTTCCTTTCAGGCTGATAGGAGGATGGAGGAGGATGCGCGGCTCACAGTTCGAGCCCGCGCTGGCGGCCAAGCGTCCAGTCGATGCCGCCGGTTTCGGGCATGACGCCCGACACATGCCGCCCGAGCTGGCGCTCAAGTCCGTTTGACCAGGGTACAAGGCTGAACCCCAGTCCGCCGGTGTCGATCATGGCGAACCGGCCCGAGGCGAGCAACAGACGCTGGCGGATAACGCCGGCGATCTTTTCGCCCGGTCCTGCAGGCTGGTAGGTCGTCCCGTTCTGGCGCGCGATTTTCTGCCCGACACCGTCCAGTTCGCGTTTGGTCAGCATTTTGATCAGGTCTTTGGAGAATACCGTCCGGGCACCGTATCTTGTGGCAAGGCCGTCGCGGACAAGCCGGTCGGTGCGCTGGTCCATCGCTTGCCGGACTTCCGCGCCGAACCCGCCGTTCGCGATTCCTGCGCCGCGCTCGATCAACCGGCGATCAAGCCAGGTAGCACCCGGCGCTTTGATCTGCGCGGCAAGATCAAGATCGGAACGGTTGGCGAGGATCAGTCTGGACGACGCCTCACCTGTCCGGGCAATGGCGCGCAGCTCGACGATACCGCCAATGGCTGGTGCCTGCTCCAGCGCCTCGATCCCGGCGAAGCGAACATGATGCGCCCGGCCATCGGTGCCATCGATCACGGCATAGACCGACCCGGTCAGCTCATCATGCAATCCCTTGTCGACCAGACGCCCGGCAATGGGCTGTTCGGGGATGCCGGTATTGATAACAAAGTCGGTAAGCGGCCGCTCCTGTCCACCCGCAGCAAAGGCCAGTCCCATAGTGCGAATGATGTCGCCGCGCGTACCCAGCTCGCGCAGGCGGCTATCTGCTCCCTCGGTCACGGCCCAGTGACCCAGCGCGCCCTCGGATGCCAGCCCCATGGTTTCAAGATACTGCAAACGCCCGACCATCAACCGGCGGATGAGCGGATCGTCTGGCCCTGGCCTCGTCACTGACAGGTCGATGACGCCCAGTTCATCAGCGGCGATTTTGATCTCGGTGTCGAGCCGGGTCCAGCGTTCGGCCGAGATGTCACGGTCAAGCGCGCGGACGATCTCATGCTCTGGCTTTGGCCCCAGTTCGACCGATGCCAGTTCCTCGGCGCGCGAACGCAGGCCGTGGCTGATATAATCGCGCGCCATGACGAGATCCCGGCCCTCAGCATCGACCCCGCGCACCAGCATATGGATATGGGGATTGTCAGTGTTCCAGTGATCGACCGCGACCCAGTCGAGCTTTGTGCCAAGATCGACCTCCATCTGGCGGGCAAGGTCGCGGGTAAAGCTGTGCAGGTCGGTCAGTTCGGCCGCGTCTTCAGGCGAGACAATGATCCGGAAATGATGCCGGTCATCTTTGCACCGTTCGGCAAACCCGCGTGCATCGGCACGGTCAGTCTCCGCATCGAACATCCGGGTGGGCGAGCCATCACGAGTTACGCCTTCGCGATTGAGATAGGCAATATGGGCGGAAAGCGGTGCCATCGGTCGCCTTCCCCCGCGCTGACGAACGGGGAGCGCCTTGACGATGACGCGTCTGTTGCTGCCGAACAGGCGGCTGCGGGCAAAGGCGGTGCGGCCCCGCCCGAACGATGACTGGCCCCGGCCAGCAGGAGATGCCCAGCCATGGCTCCGCCCCGCACCACTCTTACTGGCAACAGCGAGGATCTGCGCCACAAAGCTGCGCAGATTGCGGGCGTGAGCGGGGTTACGCCTGCCCTTCCCCGGACGGACGCGGAATTCCTGATCCTCGCTCATGATCGGCCCACTTTCCGGCCAAATTTGCCTTTGGTGCCATTAAAAGCATTGAAAATACTTGCATTTACCTTCCGCGCGGCACGCGCGTCGACCAACGCACCCGCGCCAAAAGGCTGAAAACAGGATGTTTTCGGGCAATTGGGGGTGCGGCTTGTATCTTGCCCTCCCCATTGCTTTCCCCCTTGGCGTCCCTTCTGCGTCCTTCTCCCTGCCTTCCACAGCATATCCAGGTCTTCGATAGCCGAGGAGATCATGGCACTTGTTCGGCGACCGACCGGCGGACAAACAGGCTGTTGCCTTGCAGACGATCGGGTCGCGACGGTGCTGATTGAGCGTCGGCTGAAACGCCACCCGGCGACCTTCTGACGGACGCGTAGGAGACAGCAGGCCGGTCTGTTTGTTTATCGCGATCCGACGGGTCTAACTCGGAATTACCGCTGACCATATTGCGAACGAATAGCGCAGCCTGCATCCATGCGCGGCGGTCTGGCAGCAATGTGGGCGATGTAGTCTGCGCACGCGCATTGCTGGTGGCCGTGCCTATCGCCGGCGCAATCCGTGCCACATAGCGCGTGGTCTCCAGCGGCAGGCCACGCGCGCCAGCAGCATAAGCTTCGTAACGACCTGGCCCGGCATTGTAGGCAGCCAGCATCGCTGTGACGCTGCCATAGCGGTCGTACATTTCACGCAAGTAGGACGCACCTGCCAGCACATTGTCGCGGGCATCGAAAGGGTCGTCACCAAGGCCATGGCGCGCGCGAAGGCGTGTCCATGTCGCGGGCATGATCTGCATTAGACCCTGCGCTCCCGCCGACGATACTGTGTGGGTCTGGCCAGCACTTTCGACACGCATCACCGCCCAGATCCAGCCCTCGGGAATGCCGAAGCGATGCGCGGCTTCGGCAACGATGGTCGCCAGTGGCTGAGAGGCGCTATTGCTCGCCGCTTGTACTGGGATGGCAGGCATGGACCTCGCAAAGGCCGTACCCGGCAGCATGGCCAATGTCGTGGCAACCGCAAGATGGATAGGGGCCGGAAGGGAAAGGAAGCGCATGATCAGCCCCGTTCGTCCCGGCGCTGCAGACGGTTCCACAGCAGGTGATGAAGGCCGTCTTTGCTGTTCGACTGGAACAGATTTGCGTGGATCGGCTGCGGCAGCGACGGACAATCTATCTGCAACGAAATATAGGCTCCGGCCTTCTCACCGATGCGATTCCAGCCCGCACCGATCTCAAGTCCGGTATCATGGGTCCCGAGATAGACGCGCCAGTCGGGCGCGTTTTCAGCGTCACCTGTCTCGGCCGGAACAATGCTGACCGCCGCGTCGATGACAAGCGTATGGATACGCCCCACAAAGTCGCGGGAGGTGCGCTCGAAACTGCCGATCTGGGTCATGGTTTATCCTTGTCGATTACCGTGCATGATGATGGTTTGGGGCCGAAGCCGCGCCAGACAAGCGAGCCACCCGGCGTATCGCGCGTGAGCAGCGGCACGGCTTTGCCAAGCAATGTTTCGGCAGGCAGCGGCCCAAAATACCGGCCATCAAGGCTGTCGGGGACATCAGCATTCATCAGGAACATCTCGCCCGGCCGCAGTGTCCGGCACCCTGCCCAGACAGGAAGCATCCGACCGCGGCTGTCGAGGTGGCGCGCCTCGCCAACCATCCGCTTGTCGATGGTGATGGCGGTGCCGGTGCGGCACACCGTCTGTCCGGCTTTTGCCGCCACATGTTTAAGCAGCGGCACATCTTTTGGCAGATAGCCGCGCGATGCGAGCCAATCGGCGAGCCCGGCTGGCGGCATCACCGCGACCAGTGTTGCGCGCGGCGGGTCGCCGGTAGGGCGCAACCTGTACAGGCCGATCGGCGCGCTGGCGCTGGCGTTCCAGATCAGCAAGTCCGAGCGCGGGAAGATCGCTGCAAAGACGATCAGATCGACCGCGATTGCCATCGCGCAGACATAACCACGCCGCATCACGCGGGCACCTTGGCGCGCAGCAGCCATGCGCGATGGCGCGCCAGCGTGTAGGCGCGTGGGCGATAACCCGCCGTCAGCCGGTTGTGAACATGACGCCAGTGGTCGGGTGCAGCGTCGCACGGATCGATGCCGAGCGCCTCCACCGCGTCGATCGCGCGCAGAGCCTGTTCGACCTTCGGCCACCCATGGATGCTGAGCAAAATCTCGCCGCCCGGGGATACAAAGGGCAGCGTCGTATAGGCCTCTCCCGGACTGACAGCCCGAACAATCTCGATCTGTGACGAGATGGTGCCGTGCGCGTTTGCCGCCCAGCGCACGAACGCGAATATGATGCCGGGACGAAAGCTCGCGATGCGCGTCCGCCTGCTGACGATGCGGTCATGGGCGATCCGCCCGAAGCGGATCCAGTGCTCGAACTGCTTGGCAATCCAGGTCAGTTCGACATGCGTGAGATCATCGCGCGGCTGCGGCTCAGACGGTGATGGAACACGAAAATTGGCGAAAATGGACGCCTTGCTGGCCATCTCTTCTTTCCTTCCGGCTGAATGGGTGCGGATGTTGACGCGGAGGCATGCACCGCCGCGACTGACGGCTTGGATCGCCGACATCGTCCGCAGCGAGAAACCGCCCGCGGTCGCAGAACGAGCGGATTGCCGTGGCCAGGACGCAGGCAAGTTCGCGCATGTCGCCAATCGGATTGGAGGCAGGTCGTTATGCTGGTCTCTGAAAAAGGGGGGACCAGTCTCCACATCGCGGAAAAACGACAACCGAAAATCATCCACAGTGCTGCGGTGCGTTAGCAAGAGTCCGAAGGACTCTATGTTAGGATCGTTAGAAGGGTTCTGATTTGCCGCAGAAATCCAGCGAGTCGCGAGCCTGCCCGGTTCCTGATAGTCCGAACTATCGGTTCCTGATCGTCCGAGCGGCGCGGTTCCTGATAGTCCGAACCCACGCATCACTTATCCCCAGCCCTGAGACCGACGCGGCGCATTGCAACATCGAAGGGATCGACCGGAATTGGCGTGAATTGGAGCCGCTCCCGGCCAAGCGCGAATTCGAGCGCAAGGACGTAGCCGGGGAGCGACTGGCGGGCGACGATGCCGCGTATCTCGAATGCGAAGCGTTTGACCGGCGAGAGCGCTCCCGATTTAAGATAAAGATGGGCGATGTCGAAACTCCACCCACCCTTTTGCCGACCGCCATGCTTGCGCACGATCCGATAGAGCCAGCGTTCCAGCCCGCCCGTCAGTGAGAAATAGGCGCGGTCGATGGTGAGGACGAGCATCTGCTCCATCACGCTGGCGTAGAACCAGTCAGGCAAGACCATTTCGATTCCGAGCGGGCGGCCGCGGTCATCGAGCCGCTCTTTCCATTCGTTGATCCATGAGAAACGATGCCGCCGCCGCTGATCGGGCTGGCGGATCGACGTCGCAATGGTCGTCGATTGCAGCCGATCGAGCGCGGCCTTCAGCCGATCATAGCTGGCTTTGCCGGTGCCGCGTTCGGTGAACGCCAGTATTTCGTGCGGGGTGGCAGCAATCAGCCGCGAGGTCGCAAGGCCCGCATCGCGGGCTTCGACGAGCTGGCTTGCCGCCCAGATCAGAACATCAGCGTCCCAGATCGTCGCCATTCCATGTTCGAGGGTCGCTTCGACCACGATCCAGGTCTCACCCATGCGAAAATCGATCGGGCGCACCCGCTTCGATTTGGCCAGACTGAAAAACGGCCAGGCCATCAGATCCTGCGTATCGCGCGGCGCAATATCGCCTGGAATCGCGTAGAACAGCTCCATCTGCGAGCCCGCTGGCACGGCCGTAGTCTTATGATGACCCCTGGCTTTCATCGGGGCTGCGCCTCCAGTGCCGATGGAGCGCGGCGCGGCATCAGATCATCCTGGCCCGGATCGTAAGTCGAATATCGGGTTCCGCGATCCGCCCAGACACGCAGGTCTTCGACCGCGTAAACGACCCTGCCACCAAGCTTCCGGTAAGCCGGGCCCGTCCCGAAATAGCGATGCTTTTCGAGTGTCCGACCCGACAGGCTGAGAAAGCGCGCCGCCTCGGGCGTGCGCAAAAAGCGCGGCGGAAGATTGGACGGCGGACTGGACATTTTATTGCTCCTGCAAGCGGCGGCGGCAGGAGACGTATTTGGCGAAGGAAGCCCGGCGGGGTGGAGTATGAAGATTTGCTTGGCGCGCAAACGACCACCCGTCAGCGGTCCTCGGTCGCTATTGCGCCACTCAGGTGTCAGCGAATGGCGAGCAACTTGCGGTAGCCGCCATTGGTCATGGCGGTGGCGGCGCGCACGAGCCGGATCACATAGGACCGCGCTCGCGAATTCTTCCACTCGGTGGCGGGCAATTGCGCTGCGTCATTTTCGCCAAGCGCGGCGGCAATATCGCGGTAGCTGGCGCCCGCTTCGCGCATATCGAAGGCTCGTAGCATCAGGTCAAAGCGATTGCGGCGATAGGAGGTCAGCAGCCAGCCTCGCGGTTGCGCGCCAGACCGACCGCCGAGCAGCCGACGATGAAACCGCATCAGGCTCGCCACCCGCATGTGGAAATCCCGATCAAGCGGGATCACCGCCGCCATTGCCCTGCCTGGCGTATCGTCGCGCAACCAAAGCCGGTGCTCGCCATCGGGATCGGCGATCACGACATGACGTCCGCCTCTGCCGGAAACCTCGGTTATGGGCGGACCGATGGCGTCCAGATCGATGGCTGACGCATCGGAAAATCCTTCCGGTGCGGCGTCAAGGATGACGGTGATCGGAACAAGTTCCGGCTGCCAGCACTGGGGGGCGGCAATCTCCACCGATGCGCCAGCGTCCATGCATCCCCATTGCCGGGCAAATGCCGCCTGCGCAGGTTCTTCATCCATCGTTCCGTCGGCAATGCCGCGCACCATCTGCGCCTGCTCGGCACGAAACCGGCTGTTGCGCCGCAGGAACTCTGCTGCATATTCAGGACGCCCCGGCGAATCGCCGGATGCTCGCGCGCGCCATCCTTGAGGCGATGATAGAGTCATCTTCCACGCCGCTCCTGACAAGAAAAGCGTTACGACTCAGATGATTTGGCGAGGCTGTCCGGCGTGGATAGAGCTAAGTGTGCATCACATGATGCTGATGCGACATCGCCAGATGACTGTAATGATGGAGATTAGCTGGAACATTGACCAGCGTGATTTCAGTTTTTTGCTTAGTTCAGGCGCGGTCCCAGCAGATAGCCATAGCCGATTTCGGTCATCCAGCGTGCACGAGCGAGATGTGTGTCGTGCACTGATTTAGCCCATTCTGGATCTTTTTCCGGGTCGATTTCGAAGATGATGCTGACCACTTCGCGCCAGCACGCGCCTTCTTCGGCAGCATCAAGCAGGCGGAGATAGTCCGACAGATGCGCCTCATCATAAGTCGTCAGATGCGACTTGTCGGGGGGGCAGTCCTGAAATTTCCTGTCGGCCATCATCGTATCGCTTCCCGGTCGGTTGCTTCTCCTGAACACTTTGCCTCCGGCACGCGGCCCGATGCCCGCACGACGCAGGCCCGCATTATGCGCGCATTTATGTTAAAAAAGGATGCGTCTGCGGTTCGCCCCCGCAAGCACATGCCCCAAACCACCGATCGGGGAGTTGGAAAACCGCGTTTAGTCGGTCCTGCAACCTTTAGCACCGAGGCGCCTGGACATACGCCACAGGCTCCCCGACGACATGGTCAAGGATGGCGGTGCCATCACGGCTGGCACCAATCCGCTAAACGTAGGGTTTCCACACCCCAAGGCCGCCGCGTAGCGGCCTGCGTGGGGCTATAGGACAGTGAACGGCAATCCGCCACTATAGTCTGTGCATATGCCAGACACGCAAAAACCCCGCCCGGAAGATGTCCGGGCGGGGCCTTGACGGGGTTGGCTCAGTCGCCGTTGCGGGCGCTGGGGCGCGACCAGATCAGATTGAAGCTCTCGCCGTCTTCGTCGTCGAAGAGGTTGGCGTAGATCGGAGCCGTGAAGCTGGGATCGTCGAGCTTGACCGCCAGATAGTCGCGGCCTTCGGCGGAGCGCTTGGTCCACGCGGCACCGATTTCGGCGCGGCCGACATAGACCCGGTGGCTGGGTGCATTCTCGTTCGAGCGATTGTCTTCCGCGGTGATGCGAACGCCCTTGGCCTGGACCGAGAGGGTGACGATTTCGCCCTGGAACCCGGTGGCTGATTTCTTGAACGTGCCGATATTTGCCATGATGATAACTCCTCGGTTTGTCTCGGGACCGCGCTCATCGCGGCCTCGATGGCGCGTGACAGGCCGGGAGCGTTCACCGCTGCAGCTTTAGCCCGAAGCAAAGCGGAGGACGGCACGAAGGGGCTTTCTTGTCTCGCGAGGAATGGCCGCAGGCCAGGGGAAGAAAGTTCCGGCACGCCGTTGCGGCAAGGGGAACGAGGCGAAGCCGTCTCTCGGCCAGATCAGCCAATCGATGAGGCCGCTTGAGTGTGTCCCAGACATATCCAGACGATGTTGGAAACTGCACATTCAGGCCATCAACGGGCAGCCTTCAAGGGTGATTCAGGGTAATCGAGTGCCGCACGGTCTGGTCGGCGGTCACATTGGATTCCCCGGAAGGACGCCGAACATATGCGCCCAGCCACCGGGTATATGTTGGTCGCTGTGTGACATGTCATGCCGTGGCCCCGCCTCCCTGCCGGGCGTGAGCATCAAGGTCATGGCCTGCGCTTTCCCAGTGGCGGCTCCGTTCGTCTGCCCACCTCGATGACGCAGGCGGTAGCCTTTCATTCGCACAGGGTGCCTCCATGCCTGTGCAACCAAACACAAGCCAGTTCTACCAAGGCCCGCCCGGACATGTTCCGGACGGGGAGATCAGGTGGCAGCTCGCACTGCTGCCGTGCGTATCCAGGCCGCCCCGCCAACGACCACGGCCCCGATACTGGCAAAAACCTGCCGCCATGCCTCGGTCGGAACA
This sequence comes from Sphingomonadaceae bacterium, assembly GCA_020847445.1. Classification (GTDB taxonomy): domain Bacteria; phylum Pseudomonadota; class Alphaproteobacteria; order Sphingomonadales; family Sphingomonadaceae; genus Sphingorhabdus_B. The sequence goes on from JADLBY010000199.1 coordinate 13,628, forward strand.
GCAATTGCGGCGATGCCGTGCACGGCATGATACCCGGCAAATGCGGCGGGCAGCGCAAAGGCAAAAGCGATGCCGGCGCGGATAATTGGCGAACGGACGGTAGCGAACAGGATTTGGGCTATGATGAGTGTGGCGGCGCCAGCGGCAACGCCAACCGCCCCGGCGACGATGAAGCCAGCGCCGGTCGCGTGCGCCCATGTTCCCGCCATGACCGCAGCAAACAAGGGCAGCGCATAGACAGCGAGCGTAAACAGCAGCCAGCACAGAAAGGCCGTGATGGTGATCGCAAAAATAATGGCAAGAAACATAGCAGCCTCCATGACGAACGGATCGTCGGAAGCGCTCTCCACCACCACCTCAGCGCAATATGCAGGGGCAGTGTAACAGAATTGGATATCGTGCGGAATCCGGTTTCGAGCATCCGGGCAGTCAATCGGACGAATGGAGCGCGTTATCGCTCCCAGGGATTATATTCGCGGATGATGCTGTCACTATCACCGTCATATTCGGCGCTGGGCATGACACCGAAGATCTGATCGCCGATCTGGAAGACGATGATGCAAACCTTGAGGGTGCAGGCGAGGCTCCATGCATGACGCTGTGCGATGGTGAGGGACATGGTTTGAAGCTCCTGCCGTGGGAGCGGAGACCATCCCCGCTCGACAGGTGCCCGAAGCGTCGGGACAAGGGCTGCAATCACCGAGCAGGCGAAGCCGCGAGGCCGCACGCGAAGCGTAGCGGACCCTTTACGGGTTGATGGCGACAAGCCCTTGATCTGACCAAGGATAGCAACTCAAAGGAGGGGATGGTCTCTGCGCCTGCGGAACGGACGGCTGCTGTCACTTTCGCGCATCGATCGAGAGCATATCACGCCACCTGATCGGTTCATTGACAAACTCCATATATGGAGATATATGTCTTGATATGGATAATTATGGCGCAGCAGTTCAGGTAAGCCACGAACCCGTCGCCTCGGAGCGGCGGCACGATCCCGATGTCCGGCGGCGGATGTCGGGGCCTGCCATGCGGACGTTTCTGAACATCGCGCAGGCCTGGAAGCTCACCGTTGACGAACAGCGCGGACTTCTCGGCTGGCCTGCGACATCGACCTTTCACAAATATAAGGCGGGCGATGTTGGATTGCTCACCTATGACATGCTGACGCGGATTTCGCTGGTGATCGGCATCTACAAGGCGCTTCACATCCTTTACGGCGATGAGCTTGCTGATCGGTGGGTGAAGCTTCCCAACAGCAACCCGCAGTTCGCGGGCCGCCCCGCTCTCAATTTCATGGTCGATACCGGTATTGACGGACTTTATCGCGCACGCCGTTTGCTCGACGGACGGCGGGGCGGCTGGAATTGATACCGCCGATTACGCGTCTGACGCGAAAAGATACGCACCGGCTGATCCCAAGCCGATTTCCGCCAACCGGCATCCTTGATGTCGTCGCCCTGCCCGAAGATCTGGAACTGATCTTTGAGCTGGAAGGCTGGAGCAATGACCGGATTGCTGCCGAACTTGGCATCATCCAGATGCTGCCTGCCAGCGAATGGGTGATCGGTCGTCCTCATGCGACCGCAATCATGGCGGCCTATTGTCACCCAAACTCGGAAGGTGGCCGGTTCAACGATGGCGAGCTTGGTGCCTGGTATGCTGCGTTCGATCTCGATACGGCGGTTGCCGAAACCTCCTATCACCGCGCCCAGGAACTGGCCGAGATCGGCGTGTTCGACGCTACCCTTCAGATGCGACAATATCTGGCGGACTTTGACGCCGACTTCCATGATGTTCGCGATGATGCGCCCAAAACAGCGCCATTCTATGATCCCGGCAGCTGGGCCGCGTCACAAGAATTGGGTCTTCGCCTCCGGGCAGCTGGAAGCAATGGCATCGCCTATCGCAGCGTCCGCAAACTAGGGGGAGAGTGCGTCGCGTGCTACCGTCCGCCGCTTGTCATCAATGTACGGCCCGCCGGGCATTTTGAATTTTCCTGGAGTGGCTCGCCGACACCAACGGTGAAAGAACTGGCGACGTAAATGAAAGCAAGGGCTGAAATCATCTCGGGGTTAGAGTGCGGTGCTTGGATCACTCGGGTAGCATCGCCATCTTTGCGGTCTGCAGCATGACGCCGTTCCTCAAGAACGACCTCGCCGCGAGAGGCTACGTCCTCCTTCCGGCGCATGCACCAAAAATGGATACAATCACAATTGCCACAGAGATTGGAGAGGCGATCACGCCTTGGGAGAGAGGTCTCATCCAGACGCTAGTTCCTCGCGCCAGTGCAACGCCCAATACATATAGTGGCACCTACGGTCTCGGCAGTTTTCCGTTTCATACCGATCTCGCCCATTGGCGGCAGCCACCACGCTTTCTTCTACTCCGTTGCATAACAGGTTACGTAGACGTTCAGACACTCCTTATTGACGGGCATGCACTCGCCGAGAGTGTGACCACCAACCTTCTTGGGCGCGCCGTCGTCAAACCACGCCGCCCTCAGTCAGGGGCAATCTCCCTGTTCCGTCTGTGGGAAGCGATCGACAATGACAACTATCGGCTGCGCTGGGATGGGATGTTCCTCAAGCCGGCGAGCAAGGTTGCCGAGATCGCCGATCATTGCATTCGAACTTACCTTGCCGATGCCCAGCCGGTTTCGATCGCACTCACCCGGCCGGGCGACACGCTTCTGATCGACAATTGGCGCATGTTACATGCGCGTTCACCCATTGCACTCGGCCAAGAAAACCGAAAAATAGAACGAATTTATCTGGAGAGATTGCATTGAAAAAGACAATCACGCCCGCAGCAACACCGGCAGCCTGGGATCCAGACGCGCTATATGCCAAAGCTGCCCGCTATATCCAACAGGCCGTCGGTCTTGACAGTGACAGCTGGGATTATGCGCTGTGGTCGAGTCTTTCGCTAGAATTTCTGGCGCGTGCTGCGTTAGCCAATGTAAGCCCGGCCTTGCTTTCAGAAAATGACAAGAGCTGGTCGAGCCTTTATAGTTCTCTTGGCTTTACGCCGATCGAGGAGAAGTTCTCACCCAAATCCATTGCGATCAGTGAGGTATTGAAGCGCCTGACAGTGATTCTACCAGATTTCGCCAAGGAGCACGAGAGCTTTGGTATCCAGCACACTGGACGACGGAATGCAGAACTGCATTCGGGCGAGGCCGCTTTTGAGGGGATCAAAGGCTCCTCTTGGCAGCCCCGCTTCTATCAGACCTGTGCCGTAATACTGGCCTCGATGGACATGACACTGGAGGAATTCGTCGGATCGGAAGAAGCAGCGGTTGCCAGCGAAATGATCGCGGCAGCGGCGGATGAAAGCGCAAAGGCCGTCAAAGGGGATATCGAGGCCCACAAGAAGGTCTGGCTTGGCAAGACAGAAGGCGACCGCTCTACCCTTACAGCCCAATCGTTAGTTTGGGCTCAACGTCAGACAGGCCATCGCGTCGAATGCCCAGCATGCGGCTCGCAAGCGCTAGTCACTGGCACGCCGGTTGCCGCTCCTGTGCGAAAACTCGAGGATGACCAGATTACCGAAAAACAGGAATATTTGCCCAACCAGTTCGAGTGCATTGCCTGCTCTCTAAAAATCGCAGGCCTGTCACGCCTTGCGGTGGCCGGGCTCGCTGATCGCTATACGAAGACGCAGACCTATGATCCCGCAGAATACTACGCTCCCACGGATGATTATGCCGGCTACGAGGATGATAACAACGAACGATAACAGAAATGCCTTTCCGCAACGTAGATGAAATGCTGCAACCGGATCCGCGCTATAAGGATTTGGTGGTCGTTCGTGACGGCGTAGCACGCGCCCTGACCATGGCAGACCACCACTCCTCGGTTGCTGAAATCGACCTTACCAGGGACGTGCCGGTGGATGTCCGCGCCGCCTTTGATCGCGCGCGTAATATCCTGCTCTACGCTTGGTTCGATTATGATCTGCTGGTGGTGGGCGAGAGCCAGGCATTCGCAGCATTCGAGTTGGCCCTAAAGCGTTGTATGAACGACAAAGGAATGCCGGGCAAAGGCACACTTCGCAATCTCATCGATCAGGCGCGAAAGCGAAAAATTCTCCCCCCCTTGATGAACAGGACGAACAGCCTGATCGATCCGATCGAAGCTCTTCTCCTGATGCGAAATGCGCTGGCCCATGGCACAACCGATATCCATTCGCCCGCCATGGCCCTGCAGGTCGTCGATGCCTGCGCCGCCGTCATCGACGAATTGTTTTCGCAGCCTCAAGCAGGTCGGTAAGCGGCCAACGATCGGGTGCCTTGCCGACTAAGCACTAATTCGACCTCTACCCTTATTCGAACCTCCAAACCTTGATGCCCATCTTGCGCGCTTTGTCGGCAAGGTTGGCATTGATGCCGGTGCCAGGGAATGCCAGCACGCCGATCGGCAGAACTTCGAGCATTTTGTCATTGCGCTTGAACGGTGCCGCCTTTGCATGACGGTTCCAGTCTGGCTTGAACGCGATTTGCGTCACCTTGCGCTTGTCGGCCCAGCAGGCTGCGATGCGTTCGGCACCTGTTGGCGAGCCGCCATGGAGCAAAACCATATCGGGATGCTTGGCATGCACCCGGTCGAGCGCCGCCCAGATCCGGGCATGATCGTTGAAATCAGCGCCGCCGGTAAAGGCGATCTTCGCACCCAGCGGGATCAGCACGCTGGTATCGGCACGGCGGCGGGCGGCGGCAAAGTCCCGGCTGTCGATCATGCTCGCGGTCAGCATCTTGCGGTTGACCATCGAACCGGCACGCGGTGACCAGGCATTGCGGGTGTGAATGCGGAACTGGTCGGCAGCGGCATCGCGGAAAAACTCCATCGCATCGCGGCGTTCGATCATGGTCGTGCCTTCGCGCAACAGCCGCTCAAGTTCGACCGAGCGCACTTCCGAGCCATCCTGTTCGCGCTGACCGCGCCGCTGCGCCACTTCATTATCATCCAGCTCGCGTTCGATCCGTTCGCCGGCACGGTGGAAGACATTAGTGATGGCCCAGAGCAGGTCTTCGAGATCGGGTTCGAGCCTGGTATCCTCAAGCGTCGAGACCATGGCGTCGAAAATGTCGGCGATGGCACCGGCGGCGATCCGGGCTTCGGGCAGCGGCCTGCCATCTGCTTCGTCCGAAAAGGGCCGGTATCCGTAGAGTGCCAGTTCATCGAGCATATGGGCGGTGGGGGATTCGGCGGGTTCGGGTTCAAACGATTGATCGATGCCGGTTGTCATGGCCTTCAAGTCCTTTGCTGGTTCAGCCGCGCGCCACGCTTGGCCTTTGTGGGCGACGCTCTTGGCGGCGGGCGACCGGGCCTGCACCTCGTGAGGCCGCAGCGAAGCGGAGGACGGCGGGCGGGGGCTATTTTGCTTCGCGATGCAAAGCCGGGTTTCCCGGCGGCGGAAAATAGTCCTCGCCCGCCGTTGCAGGGCCGGGCCGCTTGCCGACCGATCGCCCCCTTAGAAGGCCGTGCGCGAGGCTCTTACGAGCCAGACTGAAGGACTGGGCATGATGACCGGCACCGCAGATAACACGGACACCCGCCACAACTCCCCTCCCTTTCCGGCCATCATCTGGACGGCATAAGGAACCGGCGGGCGTCTTGAGGGGCAAGCTGAACCCGCAAGGCCGCCCGAAGTCGTTTGGCGTCGATCTCGCGCAGATCGTCATTGTAATCGGCGCACTCCGGCACCAGCGGGATCAGCTCGATCCCTGAAGCGTCTGCACGCTCCTTCAGTATGGCCACTGCCGCATGTCCGGCAGGATCATTGTCGCGGGCGACATAGAGGCGGCGCAGGGTCGGCGGGAACAGGATGGCTGCCAAATGCGCGGATGATGTGGCGGCGATCATCGTCATGGCCGGCATGATCTCCTTGAGCGATCGGACGGTTTCGATGCCCTCGCCTGCGACCATCACATCATCCGCCGTGCCGAACCGGACACCGTGGCCAAGCAGATTGCCCATCGCCCGGCATGGAATGGCGACAGGGGCTTTGACCGGTGCCGTTGCTCTCGGTGCTGGGGACGACAGATAAGTGCGATGTACGCCGGTGATCTGCCCTTCAAGATCGGTAACGGCAGCGATCATGGCGGGCCAGGCTGCCGGGGTGCCCGGCTCATCGTCGTCCGATGGCCGGTAGAAGCAATGCGGGTGGAACCGCAGAGATTCGCTATCGCACAGGCTGGTGATCGCACGATTACGGAGATAGCCCTCGGCCATTGTGCCGATGATTGGCTTTGACGCCGCAAACAGTCGCCGAGCAGCTTGCGGTGATCCTGCAGGCGCTTTGGTCTTGGCGTGCGCATTGGGCACATCATCCTGGAATGGCTGCGGCAGGCTCAGGAAATGGCGGGCCTCGTCAAGCGTGTCACGCAACTGATGATGGCGCTGATTGAGGGCGATGAGATCGAGCAGATCGCCATGTTCACCAGTGGCAGCGTCGGTCCATTTGCCGGCTGGTCCCTTTTCCATATCGACCAGCCGGACATAGAGGCTGCGGCCCGGCGCGTTATGGGCATCGCCCACCAGCCAGTAACGTCCTTCGCGCGTACCTTTGGAGAGGTAGTGACGGCACACCGCCTCGGCACTCTGGCCAAGACGGTGCGCAATCTGGGTTGCATGTCCTTGCATGGTCATCCCTCAAACGTAATGGGACCGAATACCGATGAGCAAATCGGCGGTATCAGGCGGCGCTGGCGTGCGCGCTGCGGTCAGACACGCTGCTGATCGGAAAGCGTTCGAGCAGAGTGCCAAGGATCACTGGCCCATCACTGCCGGTCGGCACGAACAAACGCAGCTTCCATGATACAATTTCGGAGATCAGCCCCAACGCCTTCAACCGCTCGACGCCAAGGTCGTTGAACCCGGTCAGCTCGATCCGGTGAACACCCATCGCACGTACGCGGGCCAGCGATTGCCCTTCGGCGAGATGCAGCACGGCGCTTCCTGCCATCAACATCTGCCATGCCTGATCAGGGGTGAGGTTGATCACACCAGCATCGAGCGTCGCGGCGACCCAGGCGGGCGA